>CALGVF010000344.1 GCA_937920115.1 uncultured Clostridia bacterium | reverse complement strand
GAGTTACTTCGGTAAGAGTCGACGTCTCGGCGGGCAAAGAACAGGAAAACAGAAAAGTCGAAACGACTTTCGATAAAATAAACGGCGTTTTAGGTATAGAAGTTCCTAAGGTAATAATCGAGGACATTCTCAGAAAACTCAACTTCGGCGTTACCGTAGACGGCGACAAAATCACGACTATCGCTCCGCCTTACAGAGAGGACGTCGAGGGATATCCCGACCTTGCGGAAGAAGTCATAAGAATGTACGGCTACGAACACGTAAAGCCGACCCTTATGAAAGACGCGAAAATTACCGCTGGCGGCTATTCCAAAGAGCAGAAAGACGAGTTGAAAATGAAAAAAGTTCTCGCGGGAATAGGTTATAACGAGGTTATGACTTACTCGTTCTACTCCAAAAAGGACGTCGCTTCGCTCCGACTTCTCCCCGATATGGAAGAGAGCAAAGTCATAATAATCGAAAACCCGATAAGCGACAACTACGAGGTGATGAGAAGAACTCTTATCCCCTCGCTCCTCGGCGTAATTTCGAGAAATATCAAAAAAGGCAACGACAACGGCAAGATTTTTGAACTTGCCCGCACTTATATTCCTAAAAAACTCCCGATAGACGACTTCCCGATCGAGAAAAAGCATCTTTGTCTCGCGGTGTTCGGCGGCGATAACGACTTCTTTACTTTAAAGGGAGCGTTGAAAGCCATCGAGGAGAATTTCAGAGTCAGATTCAATCTCGACACGAGGGCGTTAAAGACCTATCTTCACCCCGGCGTGTCGGCTAAAATAATACTCGACGGCGAGGAAATCGGCAACTACGGACAAGTCGCTTACGAGACCGCCGCGGACTTCGACATAGAGAAAAAAGTATACGTTCTCGAACTCGATTACGACCGTCTCGCGGAGAAATTCGTGGTTCCGTTCAGATTCGAGCCGATAGGAAAATTCCCTGACGTGACGAGAGATTTAGCCCTTGTCGCGGACGCGAAAACGACTTGCGGCGAGATAGAGGACGTCATTCGCTCGGCGTGTAAAGGAAGCGTTAAGGACGTTAAACTTTTCGATATTTACACGGGCGAACAGGTCGGGCAAGGCAAGAAGAGTATGGCGTTTACCGTAACGTTTAAGGCAGGCGACGAAAAGCCGCTCGAAAACGAGGAAGTGGACGGTTTCGTCAAACGCATACTCGGAAGTCTGAAACATAGATTAAACGTTGATTTAAGGTGAAAAAATATGACCGATAAAGATATTGCGAGGATAAACGAACTCGCGAAAAAGCAACGCGAAACGGGGCTTACGGACGAAGAAAAAGCCGAACAAGCCGCCCTTCGCAAGGCGTATATCGAAAGCGTGGTCGGAAATCTCAAAAGCCAACTCGACAACACTTACGTCGTAGAGGGCGATAAAAAGATTAAACTCGAACCCGTCGATAAACTTAAAAACTAAGCGTTAATCGACTTATACGAGGACTTATTATGGGTTATACGCTTATTACGGGAGCGTGCGGGGGTCTTGGAAAAGAGTTCTGCCGACAGTTAGCCGCAACCGATAAACTGTTTCTTACGGGCAGGAGCGAGGAAAAACTCGAAAGACTCAAAGAGGAACTGCTCGCAAAGTATCCGAAAGCGGAAATACTGATTTTCAGAGCCGATTTGACTTCCGAGGCGGACAGAAAAGCGTTATTCGATTACGCCGACGAAAAGGGAATAAAATTCGGCGGCTATATTGGTGTTGCGGGAGCGGATATTCAGAAGGCGTTTATAAAGTACACGCCCGAGAAAATCGCCTTTCAGACGAGGCTCAATTTCGAGGCGAATATCGCTATGTGCCACGGAGTGCTTTTACGCAGGGAAAAGGACTTGAAAATTCTCGCGGTGAGCAGTATGAGCGGCAGTCTCCCGATGCCCTATTTCGCCATATATTCGGCGACCAAACGGGCGGTTATCGACTTTTACGAAAGTCTCCGCTACGAGGTGAAGGACGCGAAAATCACCGTTTTGATGCCGGGCGGTATTCCCACGAGGGCGGATATCGTAAAAGACATAGAAATTCAGGGTTGGACGGGAAAATTGTCCTCGAAGCCCGCTAGTTTCGTAGTAAAAAAGGCTCTTAAAGGGCTTGAAAAGAACAAAAAAAGAGTGATACCGGGGGCTTTCAACAAGTTCGTGTACGCTATCGAAAAACTCGCTCCGAACGCCGTCAAGTGCGGCTACGTTGCGAGAAAGTGGAAGAAAAAAGAAAAAGACGCCTTTTAACGGCGTTCAAGAGGTAAAGGATAAATGAGTTACGCCGACAAGGTTTTTAAGGAAAACGTAAAGGATATTTTGGAAAACGGAGTATGGGATACCGACAAGGAAGTGAGACCGAAATGGCTCGACGGCACGCCTGCTCATACGGTTAAAAAGTTCTGCATAGTCAACAGGTACGACCTCTCGAAAGAGTTTCCCATCATGACTATAAGAAAGCAGGGCTTCAAAAACGCCGTGGACGAAATTCTGTGGATTTGGCAGAAAAAATCGAACAGAATCGCCGACCTTCATTCCCATATATGGGACAGTTGGGCGGGCGAGGACGGCACGATAGGCAAGGCTTACGGCTATCAACTCGGCGTAAAAAATATATACAAAGAGGGCGAGTTCGATCAGGTTGACAGGGTTTTGTACGACCTTAAACACAACCCCGCTTCGAGAAGAATAATGACGAATATCTACAACTTCGCCGACCTTCACGAAATGAATCTCTACCCCTGCGCATACTCTATGACTTTCAACGTTACGGGCGACAAACTCAACGGAATACTCAATCAACGCTCGAACGATATGGCGGTTGCGAATAATTGGAACGTAATGCAGTACGCCGTACTAATAATGATGTTCGCTCAGGTCACGGGCTTCAAGCCGGGCGAACTCGTACACGTTATCGCCGACGCTCACATTTATGACAGACATATTCCCGCGGTTAAGCAGATGCTCGAAAACCCCGAATACCCCGCTCCGAAACTTCACATCAACCCCGAAGTGAAAGATTTTTACGACTTCAAAGTCGAAGACTTCGTACTCGAAGACTACAAGGCAACGCCGCTCGGAACGAAGTTGGAGGTTGCGGTATGATACGGGCGATAGTCGCCGTAGACGAAAAATGGGGCATAGGCAAAAAGAACGGGCTTCTGTTCGATTTGCCGCTCGATATGAGATTTTTCAGGGAGACGACCTCGGGCAAAACGGTGTGCATGGGGTATAACACTCTGCTGTCGTTCCCGAACGGCAAGCCGCTGAAAAACAGAAAGAATATAGTTATTTGCCCCGAGGGCGTTGAGGGCGACGGGTTTATCGCCGTTCACAGTATGCCCGAAATGTTGGAGACGATAGGCAAAGAGGACGGAGACGTATACGTTATCGGCGGGGGGGATTTTTTTAAAAAGATGTTGGCCTACTGCGACGAAACACTCGTAACCAAGGTAAAAGCCGATGGAAACGCCGAGGTATTTTTTGAAAATCTCGATAAAGAAGAGGACTTTAAACTCGTCGAAGAGGGCGAGGACCTGCTAACCAACGGTTATACCATAAAATTTACGAAATATAAAAATATACGGAAATGAGAATAGATTTCAAAGAGACGAAAGAAAAATTCATAGACGGCTTTAACGGCGGCAAGGGGCTTTTCGGGCTAAAAATGCTTGAAGCGAAAGGCGTAAAATTCCTTACGGGAAGATTGGAGCCGGGGGCTTCGGTCGGCATGCACAAGCACGAGAAAGACAGCGAAGAAGTGCTTGTTCTGTCGGGTAGCGGCAAGGCGATTTGCGACGGCGAGACGGAAATTTTACAGGTCGGCTCCTGCCATTTCTGCCCGAGAGGGAGTTACCATACGATAATCAACGACGGAAAGGAAGATCTGATATTTTTTGCCGTCGTTCCCGAACAACTTTGAAAGGGGGCTTTAAATGAGACTTATCAACGCGTTTAAAATTGCGGTAAACAACTTTTCGTTGGTGTTTAAGGATATACTATATAAGGTAATAGTTTTCACCGTACTCGGAGCGATACTCGGACTTATTCTCAAAATAAACTTAAAGCCGTTTTTTGAAAAACTCACGCCCGTGATAAAGGACTTTACGGACATTCTGAGTTCGATAATGAAAAACGGTGAATACGCAGAGATTGCCGAAAGCCTTAAAACGCATCTTACCGAGTTGAAAAACTACTTCTCGAACCATGTCGGAAACCTGTTTTTGCTGACGGGAATAAGCGTTTTGTTCGTATTCCTTTACAGGTTTTTGAGCGGTGTGAGCGACTGTACCGTGCTTATCTTGGTAAACGGATATATGGGTACTCTGTCTCACAGGGGCTATATCGGCGTAATGCTTGAAAATCTTAAAAAAATAGTCGTTTATCAACTTATAGACGCACTTATGTCGATTGTTTACTTCCTTTTGGTAGTTCTTGTTGACGGCGTTTTGTTAAGGGCGATGATAGGAACGCTTCCCCTTGTTGCGGTGTTCTTATGTGCGGCGGTTACGTTCTTTGCGGGGGCGTTGTACTCGACTTGTTTAAGTCAGGTAATGTCGAATATGTTAGTCGGAAATATGAAAGTAAAAGAGTCGTTCAAAAAGGGAATACTTCCGAAAAAGAATTATTTTTGGAAGATGTTTGCGGCGTATTTAGTCGCACTCGTAGGCTTCATGTATTTATCGACGACGACGGCGGTATTTACATTGGGAGTCGGAACGGTGATTATTATGGCGTTTTTCACGGTTATTATGGCTTCGATGCGGCAAGTCGATTATTTCACGATAAACAAAATGAAATATTTTATAGACTACGACAACATAATAGTACCGAAAGAACTCCGTGAGAACGACGAACAACTTTTGAACAAAATAGAAATTTAACGTTCTTTGTAAGAGATGAAATTATAAAAAGAATACGGGCTGCAAAACGGGACGTCGGGGCGTCGTCCCCTACGATTATCGAAATAAAATGCTGTAAAGGCTGCTCATCTCGGTTTT
>CALGVF010000343.1 GCA_937920115.1 uncultured Clostridia bacterium | reverse complement strand
CACTTCGCCTCGGCGGCGGACGCCCCCTCTCCGTCAGACTTCGTCTGCCACCTTCACCTACGCGGCGGACGCACCCCTTTTGTCGCCCTGCGAAATTTTTCCCGTTTCATCGGTAGAGCCTACCCCAAAGGAGAAAGCGAGTTGATATACGATTCTATTCTTTGCATATAAAAACACCGTAGGGGACGGCACCTCGACGTCCCGTTTCGGCGGCTTTGTCACCCCCCTCAAATGAGAAAGCGAGTAGGATTAGTTTTTTAGAAAATAAAAAACTTGTCTTTCAATCGAATTTATCTATTTTGAAAATTTTTCCGCTATCGCCGTCGCAACTTTTATGCCGTCTACCGCCGCGCTCATTATGCCGCCCGCATATCCGCAACCTTCGCCGCACGGGTATAAATTCTCTACGCCTACGCTCGCGAAATTTTCGTTGCGAAGTATTCTGACAGGGCTTGACGAACGGGTCTCGAAACCCGTCAATATCGCCTCGTCCGCCGCAAAGCCTTTAAGCCTGTTATCCATTTCTTTTATGCCGATTTTTAGACACTCGCTCATAAACTTCGGCATCGCTTCATTGAGATTTGTAAGCGTATATCCTCGGCTATAAGTCGGTAAAACGCCCGAAACGCTATCCGATCGCCTGTCCGAGAAAAAGTCTTTCAAGGTCTGAACGGGGGCGTGATAATCGCCGCCGCCGAGCGTGTAAGCCGCCCTTTCGAGCGTCCTTTGAAGTTCTACGCCGCCGAGTATTCCGTCGTAAAAGTCTTGCGGGTAAATCTCGCAAAGAACCGCACTGTTCGAATTCTCGCCGTCTCTCGCGTACAAACTCATGCCGTTCGTGACCACGCCGCCGTCTTCCGAAGCCGACGGGATAACGTATCCCCCGGGGCACATACAAAACGTAAACACTCCCCTCTCCGCTTTATGACTCGCGAGTCTGTAATCTGCGGCGGGCAGAAGCGACGCGAATTTTTCGCCGTACTGAGCGACGTCGATTTTTCGCCTTGAATGTTCTATTCTAACGCCCATGGCGAACGCCTTTTTCTCCATGGGTACGCCCAAACGCAAAAGCGTTTTAAACGTGTCTCTCGCACTGTGACCTATGGCGAGAACCAACGCGTCGGTCGGAATTTCCTCGCCGTTTACCGTCGCCGAAACGATTTTTCCGTCGGCGATTTTCACCCCGTCGAGTTTATGCAAAAAGAGAACCTTGCCGCCGAGGCGTTCAATCTCTTCCCTTATGCTTTTTACGACCGACGGAAGCCTGTCGCTTCCTATGTGCGGCTTCGCGAGATACTCTATCTCTTCGGGTGCCCCGTGTTTGACGAAATCTTTTAAAACGGTCTTTATAAGCGGGTGCGAAACGCCCGTATTCAACTTGCCGTCCGAGAACGTTCCCGCCCCGCCTTCGCCGAACTGAACGTTGCTGTTTTCGTCTAAAAAACCGTCGTTTATGAACTTATTGACCGACTTTTGCCTTTCGTCGACGCTTTTTCCGCGTTCTATTACAACAGGTTTATACCCCGCTCTCGCAAGGTATAAAGCGGCAAACATTCCCGCAGGACCGAAACCCGCGATTATTATATTTTTAGCGAAGCGGCAAGGCTTTACCGAGTATTCAGTCTCTGCTTCTTCGCCCGTAATCACTTCCACCGAATAAACGTACTTCACGTCGTTTTTATCTCTCGCGTCGAGCGACTTTTTCAAAAGTTTTACCCTTGCGTTTTTCGGGGCTTTCGCCTTTTTCCTTATCAGGGCGAACGTTTCGTCCGCGGTTAAGGTCACGGGCGTTTTTATATTGTCTATTCTCATAATCACTTCAAGTCCGCAAGTATTTTATCCGTAGCGACCATAGCCGAGGAATAAGCCCATTGAAGATTGTAACCGCCGCAATCGCCGTCAACGTCCAACGCTTCGCCCGCAACGAACAGTCCTTTCGCCTTTTTGCACTCGAACCCTTCGCCGAGTTCCGAGAAAGGAACGCCGCCCCTCGTCACCTGCGAATAGTCGAAACCGAGCGTTCCCGAAACCTTCAAATCAAATTGCTTCATAGTCGACACGATTTTTTTAATCGAGTTTTCGTCGAGCGTTTTCGCTCCGCTTCTTCTTACGACCGCCCTGCCTATCTGCTTATTCATTACGCCCGTTAAAATATTGTCCGTATCTGCGTAACCGAGCCGCTTCGCCTTTTCCGTCAGAAACTCCGTCAATTCCCTTTCGCCGTACTCTTTCGCAAACTCTATTCTTATAATAGGTTTATCGAGTTCGCTGAGATAGGACGACAAAAAGAACGCCGCGTTGCCGCTCACGCCGTAGTCGGTAAAAAGCACGTCGCCCGTAAAGTCCTTGACTTCTCTGTTGCCGTCGAGGGCGATAAGCCTCGCCTTTTCTTTGAGACCTTTAAGCCCCTTTATATATTCGGTATCGGTTTTTATCTGAACTATCTGCGGCGTGAGTTCCGTGACGGTAATTCCGAGGTCTTTTAAAAGTCCGAACGCCGTTCCGTCCGTTCCGTACTGCTTGCCCGACTTGCCGCCGAACGCCGCTATTACCTTTTTCGCGTAAAATTCGCCGCCGTCGGTAATTATTTTAAAGCCGCCGCTTTTCTTTTCGATTTTTCTACAGGTCGTACCCGTATATATTTCGGTTTTGAGATTTTCGAGGCGAAAACGCATCATATCCAAAACTGCCGAAGCCTGAAAACCGAGAGGATACAGTTTACCGTCCTCTTCGGTAACAAGCAGTCCTAATCGGTTAAAAAAGCCGATAATCGACTTATAGCCGTATTTTTCGAGCGTATTCGCAACCTCTGCTCCCGCCGCCGAGTGATAATGCGACGGAGATAAGTCCAAGTTGGAGATATTGCCCCTGCCGTTGCCGGTCGCAAGAAGTTTCTTGCCCACCCTGTCGTTTTTTTCGATTACCGCGACCTTTTCGCCGCCGAGCCGCTCGGACAAAACTATCGCCGAGACGAGACCCGAAAAGCCGCCGCCTATAATTACCGCAGAATATTCTTTCATACCACCGAATTATACCATATCTTGCGATTTTTTTCAAAATATTTTAACAGTATTTCGTATATTTTCATTTTTTAGTTGACTTGCGGAAGTTTTTACTATAAAATATATTCAGACACATATTATAGTAGGGGTGTTTTATGGCAAATTTAACGACTTCTCTTTTAAGCGGCGGTTTTATGGACTCCGTGAAGAACGCTCTCGAAACTTTCAAAAAGAACGTTTCGGATCTTTTGGGGTTCACCGTCGAATTATGGCAGATGGCTATCGTGGCCGTTCTCGCCGTCGCTCTTATCGTCTGTCTGATCGTCGCAATCGTCAATCCGTCCAAAAGACGGAAAAAACGTTTGAAACGGTATTTTGAAAACCGCGAACAGGCTGAAAGAATTACCGAACAAATCAAGCAGAAAGACAAGGAAATCTCCGAACTTCAAAAAGTAATCGCGGAAGCGGAAAAAGAAGCGGAAGAAAAGAAAGCGGCGATTATCGAAGACAACAAAACGGCTTCCGATAAAGACGAGTTGTACAACTCCCTCGCCAACGAGAAAATCGTGTCTTTAAGCGCGAAACAGAGAAAATTGTCCGAAAAACTGACCAAACAGCAGACGGGCATTTTCAGAGGTCTCAAAAAGGGAAAGGCTCGCAACACGAAACTTGCGATAAACGCAATCGCCGAGGAACAGAAACTCCGTTCTTTGGAAATCTCAAAGAGAAATTCGGACAGGGCGAAGAGAGACTCTCAGATGAAATCGGCTTTGAGCGACGTAAACGTCGAACTCAACTCTACCCGTTCGGAATGTCTTGCGAAAATTTCCGAAAAAGAACTCGAAAGGAAACTCCTTTTAGAGGAACTCGAAAGAATTAACTCGCAGGAAGTCAAACTCAGTTCCAAAGACGCGGGGGCGATTTTAAAACAGTACGAGAAAGACGAGAAAATCGAAAAGAAAACTCAACTTCAAAAGGCTGTGGACGATCTCGAAAAAGCGAAAGCGGAATACAGAAACGCTCAGGCTTTAAGAGCGAAATACGAAAAGGAAAGAGAGGAAGCCCTCGCCGCCCTCAGAGACGACGCGAAAGTAAAAGCGGTCGCCGAAAAGAAAGAAGCGAAGAAAAAGGTGAGATACGCTCCCCCGAAAACTTCGATCGCGACGAAGAAAGAAACGGCGGAAGTCAACAACGCGTTGGGCGGTCTCCCCGTTTCCCAAAGCGAACAGCCCGCTCCCGTCAAACCAGTCCAAGAAGAACCGTTCTTCGACGAGAACGCTCCCGTGAACGCCGCCGACGACGAAGTCGTAATCACCGACCTTACATACGAAAACGACCCCGTATCTTCGATTATTGAAGAGGGCGAAAAAGAAGTAGCAGTCACCGAAGCGACGGAAGATAAGAAGGAAGTCGAGGGCGAAAAGGTCGAAAACGAAAACGCCGAACCCGAAAAGGACGAGTTCGATACGATAACGGACGAACCCGCGGAAAAAGCAACCGAGCCCGAACAACCCGAAAATTTCGAAGAAGGACCCGTTACTCCCCGTACCGAAACTCAGAAGATAGTTTCCGAGAAAATCGACGAGGAAATGAGACGAGAACTCGGCAATCTCGCCCGTATTTCCGAAAAAGCGAACGAGGAAACCGAAGAAACAGAGGAAGTCGAAGAAGTTACGGAAACCGAGGGTACGACGGAAGAAACCGCAAACGCGGAAACGGAAACGACTGCGGAACAGACCGAGGTCGCGGCTACGGAAACCACCGAAATTACCGACGAAACAGCGGAAACCGCAGACGAAAACGAGCAAAACGGCGAGACCGCCGAAGAAACGCCCGAAGCCGATAATAAGGAAGACGAAATTGCGGCTACGGAAGTCGCAGAAGAAACGACCGAGGAAGTGACCGAGGAAATTCCCGAAGCGGAAGCGGAAGAAGTTACCGAAGAAGCGACCGAGGAAAAAGCCGAAGAGGTCGCTACGGAAGAGGTCACGGAAACTGT
>CALGVF010000342.1 GCA_937920115.1 uncultured Clostridia bacterium | reverse complement strand
GCCCGTTGCTCCCGTAGGACCTGTCGGACCCGTTGCACCCGTTGCACCCGTATCGCCTGTTGCTCCCGTAGGACCTGTCGGACCCGTTGCACCTGTTGCACCCGTTTCACCTGTTGCTCCCGTAGGACCTGTCGGACCCGTTGCCCCTGCGGTACCCGTTTCGCCTGTTGCTCCCGTAGGACCTGTCGGACCCGTTGCCCCTATGGTTCCCGTATCGCCTGTTGCTCCCGTAGGACCTGTCGGACCTGTTGCACCCGTGGCACCCGTTTCGCCTGTTGCTCCCGTAGGACCTGTTGCCCCTGTGGCTCCTGTTGCACCTGTAAAGCCTGTCAAACCTGTCTGCCCCACAGGTCCCGTAGGTCCAGTCGGTCCTGTGGGACCCGTAGGACCTGTGGGTCCCGTAACTCCGCCCGACGGTCCCGTGGGTCCCGTCGCTCCTCTCGGACCCGTAGGACCTCTGAAAGGATTTTGTCCGCATCTTTGTCTCGGACATTCCCGTCTGCAATTACAATTAGGGTTATTGCAGCCGAAAAAAAGATTACATAAATCGTCAAACATATTTTTTCCTCTTTGGCGTAATAAACGCTATAATATTGTATGCTATAATCATATTTTTTGTTTTAATCATATTATGATACGAGGTGAAAAATGAAAATATCGGTCTGTCTGATTGTAAAAAACGAAGAGGAAATAATAGAAAGGTGTCTGAAATCGGTAGCACCGTTTGCCGACGAGATAATTATAGCGGATACGGGGAGCAGTGATAAAACGAAAGATTTAGCGGCAAAATTTACTGATAAAATTTACGATTTCGAGTGGGTATACGATTTTTCGGCGGCAAGAAATTTCGCTTTTTCAAAAGCGGAATACGATTATCTCTTTTGGCTCGACGCAGACGACGTTATAAGCGGCGAGGATGCGGCGAAGATAAACGAACTGAAAAACGAAAAAAAGCCTGCCGATACCTATATGTTTAAGTATATAGCGGGAACCGATTCCGACGGCAGTCCCACGTTTACCTATTACAGGGAAAGGCTTATGCGTAACTGTAAATACGCGAGATTTAAAGGTTTCGTACACGAATGTATTTCGCCGTTCGGTAAAATCGAGTACAGGGATATAGCCGTAATTCATAAAAAAGAAAAGCCGTCGCCCCCTAAAAGAAATCTCGAACTATTCGAAAGAAATATCGACAACGGCGTTACGCTTAACGCGAGAGAACAATATTATTACGCGAAAGAATATTTTTATCTCGGCAATTACAAAAAGTGTATAGAGGAACTCGAAAAATATCTCGGAATGGATAATCTTTATCACGCCGACGAATGGGACGCTATGCTTACGATATTTTATTGTTGTGAAAAAACGGGGAAGAGAGGCGGGGAGAAATACTTGTTCAAATCGCTTGAAAAATTCGGACCCGATTCCAAGACTCTGTGTTTTTTAGGCGATTATTATAAAAAAAATCTTAAAATAGGCGACGCCGAAAATTACTATAAAATGTCAATGTTATGCGAGGACGGAGAGAAAAACCGTTTCAGAGAAAAGAAGTATGAATTTTTAGAGCCGTGTCTGCGGCTTGTTGCGTTATATTTTGAAACGGGGCGATATGCAACGGCGAAAAAGTACCACGAAATATCGAAAAGCAGATTTCCGAACGACGAAAGCGTAAAATTCAACGATAAATTTTTTAAATAACAACAAAAAAAGAAGAAACCCGTTAAAATCTATTGACTTAAAATTTTTTTTATAGTAAAATAAGCAATGTTCGTAGGGGAGTGGCTCAACGGTAGAGTAGCGGTCTCCAAAACCGTAGGTTGCGTGTTCGAATCGCGTCTCCCCTGCCACAAAGAAAAGAGAGGCTGTTCAGCCTCTTTTTTCTTTGTGGCAGGGGAGACGCGATTCGGTAAAGTTTGTAACTGATATTTCGTAAAATAAATTTCATGTCTAAAAATATTCTTAGATAAAGATAATATACTAATAGTATGAAAACAGAAGTAAAAAACACATTGAAAACGGTACTGTCTTGTTCCGTCATAGTATTACTCGGAGCGGCTTCCGTTGCGTTCGCGTTCATGTATATGGACGCTACGGGTATCTTTTTCCTTGTAAAACATAAAACTCTTCTCGAAATATTAGTGACTATTCTTATCAGTCTCGTTACAATCGTTTCGCTGATTTGTCAACTTACCGATAAAAAATTCGTATATAAAATTACGATTTTAACACTCGCTCTGATAGCGTTCGCTTTGGCGGGGTTATATATAGTAAAAGTCACGGGACTGTGGGATAAAATAGACAGTATCGAAAAATTACGCGATTACGTTGCGAGTTACGGGGCGTTTACCGTTCCGATTTTCATTTTAATTCAGTTTTTGCAGGTCGTCGCTCTTCCTATCCCCGGTTTTATCACGATAAGCGCGGGCGTGGCTCTGTTCGGACCTTTTTACGGTTCGCTTTACAGCATAATAGGAATCGTATCTGCTTCGATAGTCGCGTTTTTTATCGGAAGAGTGTTCGGATATAAGGTCGCAAGTTGGCTTGTCGGCGAGGAAAATCTCGATAAAGGGCTGAAACTCGTCAAGGGAAAAGATACCGTAATACTTACGTTTATGTTTTTGTTCCCGTTTTTCCCCGACGACGTATTGTGTTTTGTCGCAGGGCTTTCCACTATGAGCGTTCCTTATTATCTCGTTATGATAACTATAACAAGAGTGATAAACATAGTCGTGTCGTCTTACTCGGTAAACGGTAGTCTTATACCGTACAACACATGGTGGGGAATTCTTATATGGGTTGTAATTTTCGTCGCAGTCGCGGCAATGTGTTACGTTATATACAAACACGGGG
>CALGVF010000341.1 GCA_937920115.1 uncultured Clostridia bacterium | reverse complement strand
AGATTATCCCGAAGAGGGGGTAACCGAAGATAATTTCGATACGGTCAAGGCGACTTTGGAAAAGGTCAGAGACGAAACCGCCGAAATTATTTCAAAATACGGAACGGGCAAAAAGATAAAAAACGGCGTGAAAGTCGCAATCGTCGGCAAACCGAACACGGGCAAAAGTTCTATTTTGAACGAACTGTTGAACTGCGATAAGGCGATTGTTTCATCCGTCGCGGGCACGACGAGAGACGTCGTAGAGGGCGATATAGATATAGACGGCGTGAGATTTTGCCTCAGCGATACCGCGGGAATAAGAGAAAGCGGAGATGAAATCGAGACGGCTGGCATTGTAAAGTCGAAAAATATACTGAATGCCGCCGATTTGATTATGGTCGTACTCGATACCTCTTCGGCTTTACAGGAAGACGACGAAGAAGTTTTGAAAGCGACCGAGGGTAAAGAGAGAATTATCGTCGGGAATAAATCGGATATACCGGCGAAGACCGATATAAAAGCGGACGTTTACGTTTCGGCGAAAACGGGCGAAGGCATAGACAAATTAAAAGAAGCGATGACGGACAGGGCGTTCGGCGGCAAAATAAACTACGACGGCGATTTTTTGACCGAAGAAAGACATCTGAACGCATTGAAAAACGCATATAATTCAATATGTGAAGCGATAAACGGCTTCGGACTGAACACGGCAGACTTGACGACTATTGATATTAAGGACGCGTGGGACAGTCTTGGCGAAGTGAGCGGAGAAACTGCAAACGAGAGGATAATAGACGAGATATTCAGTAAGTTTTGCGTAGGCAAATGAGAAACGGAGGAGTGACAAATGGTAGATCTTGACCTTTACAGAGTATTTTACACCGTTGCGAAATGCGGTAGTTTAACGAAAGCGGCGGAGGAGTTGTACATATCGCAACCTGCCGTTTCGCAGGCTATAAAGCAACTCGAAACGCAACTCGGGGGTAAACTTTTCAACAGGGTAAGTCGCGGAATGGAACTGACCGAAACAGGCGGAGTACAAATGCTTTCGATTGTGGAACAAGCCCTTAAAATGCTCGACGGAGCGGAGGATAAGTTCAAAGAAATCAGAAATATAGCGACGGGTACTTTGAGAATAAGCGCGTCCGATATAAATATTACTCATTTCTTAATGAGATATATCAAGAAATATCACGAACTCTATCCGAACGTTACAATTACGCTTAAAGACAGCACTTCGAAAGAGACAATCGAACTCATAAAAACGCATAAAGCGGACGTGGGACTTATAAATCTGCCCGTATACGACAAGGATATTCTTTTGACGGGTCAGACGGGTGAAATCGAGGATATTTTCGTTGCTTCGGACAAATACGCCGACCTTTTCGATAAGACTATCGAACTTAAAGATATGCCGAATTATCCCGTATTGATGCTCGATAACAGCACCACGACTTCAAAAGAGATTTACAACTTCTTAGAGTCGCTGA
Source organism: uncultured Clostridia bacterium (assembly GCA_937920115.1). GTDB lineage: Bacteria > Bacillota > Clostridia > Christensenellales > Borkfalkiaceae > UBA10281. The sequence continues at coordinate 682 of CALGVF010000341.1, read as the reverse complement.
ATATAACGATTGTTCCCGAGTTTGAAGTGGGGAGCGTTGAACTTCTCGTTGAAATGGCAAAGAACGGACTCGGAATAGCGTGCATACCGAGGAGATACATTCTCGACGAATTGAAAAACAACGAACTTCACGAAATAAACGTAACGCCGAAACTTCCGCTCAGAATGACGGGCGTAGTTGTAAGCAAAGAAGGAGCGGAACACTCGTTTGCGTTAAAAGAGTTTATCAGAATACTCGACGACGACCAATACAAATAAGATAAAAAATGTAATAGAAAGTAAAAAAATAACTGCGAATCGACTTTATGTAGCCGCTCGCAGTTTTTATTTTTTATAAAACAGTATAAACGCTTAAAATGTCTTTAATGCGTAAGACCTCTCTCGTCTTTTAGTCGCTTTGCTCCTAAAATCCACTCTCCCCACAGGGGAAAGCAAGAAAAATAGACTTTTTTAAGCATTAGAGATTGCTTAAAATCGCCATTATTTTAATAATTTTCCTTACAAAACAAACAATACAACCTTGCTTTCCCCTATGGGGAAAGTGGCTCGGAGACGCTCTGCTCTCCGAGACGATAGAGGTTAATAACGGAATAACGAAAAGTCAAAAGTCAAAAGTAAATATATTTCTTCCTTATAAAAAATATATTTTGAATTGCCGATTATTTAAGCCGTCTTAAATCTTC
>CALGVF010000340.1 GCA_937920115.1 uncultured Clostridia bacterium | reverse complement strand
TTTAAGAGAAAGTTTAATAATTTCTTTGTTATATGTTTCCTTGTTGACGGGGAAAATAATCAATCCCTGACAGTAAGTAAGAAATTTTCGAATTAAATTCGTTTCGTGTTCCTGATCGTAATTAGAAATGGCGATTATAACGTTCCATTCGTTTTTCGTCGCGTTTTCCTGTATGCCGTCGAGAATTCCCGTCATATAATTACTTTTTAAGTCGGGTAAAATTACGGCTACCGTTTTCTGTGGCTTGACGGGGCTTGGCGAAGGTAAATCGTTTTCGGGTAGATACGCGGAAAGCAACGCCTTCTGATTTTCGTCGAGCGTTGTTTTAATCGTTGTTCCCGAACCTTTTTTGCGAATCAGGAACCCTTCTTCGGTCAGATCGGAAATCGCTCGCCTCGCAGTTGTTCTCGAAACGTTAAATTGCGCGCATAACGCCAATTCCGACGGGAACGAATAATTGTCCTTATGAAATGATTCGGCAATGAAGCGTAACAGATATTCTTTCACCTGATTATAAAGCGGCGTTCTTGTCGTTATCGTCATATTTTTAGTCTCCGATTTATATTTTCGCGGCGTTCACCTGAAACCTTGTCGGTAAACGATAAAAGCGATAAGTTGTATTAAGTATAACATTTGTATCTTTTTGCGGCAAGCGATAAAGGTTAAAAAAATTAAAAAATAAGTACTAAGTTGTATTTTTAAATACAGCATTATGGTCGTTTGATAAAATTCGGTATTGACAGTATTATTGTTTTTGTGTATAATGAAGAAAAATTCAGGAGGAAATTTCGAGTGAAAAAAATTGTATGTTTTCTTATCATGATGATTTTTGCTTTCCAAGCAACGATTATGTTTACGGGGTGCAAAAAGAAAAATGACGAGATAGTAATTTATGTCGACGGCGGAGGCGCTAACGGCAACTTTAACACCACGGCTTCGATGGAAAAGACGGAGGAAAACCCTTACCCGTATAACACGCTGGAAGTCCTTGCCGGCGAATATATGGCAACTCATCCGAACGTAAAGATTATAATTAACAAAAGTTCTCTGAACAGCGACAGAGAAACTATTGTTTCGCTTCTTACGGCGGAAGAGGCTCCGCATTTGCTGTATCAGATTTCTCCCGACCTCGTTTCGGATGCGAGAAACGGTTGGATCGTAGACGTTACGGATTATTTGAGTCAGCCTAACCCTTATTGCGCGGCGGGTACGCCGGGAAGCGAAAAATGGGCGGATATGTATAATACCAAAGAACTTCTTGCGACGAGGGCTCCGAACGGCAGATATTACGCTATCGACCTCGAAAAAATCCCGATAGGCATACTTTATAATAAGGATATGTTCAAGGCTGCGGGTCTCGTCGATGAAAACGGCGAAATAGTCGTTCCCGATTCTTTCGGGGATTTGCTTGCGACGCAGAAAACTATTTATGAAAAACTCAATAAGACGCCGTATTTCCCGATTTATACATGGTATGACATCGTACTCGAAGTGTCTCTGTTTGCTGATATGTTTCCGACTTACGACGTTATAGAGCAGGACGGCTTTATAAGCGTCGAAGAAATCGTAAAAGCGTATAACGAAGGAACCTGGGGAATAAGCAGTACTCCGAAAACGGAAGCGGAAAAGCGTTATCGCGAATATTTCAAACTTATGAAGCAAAAGACGCAGTATTACCCGAGTGCGTGGTCTTCTTACGACGCATTGGAAGAATTTTTGAAAGGCAACGTGGCGATGATCGAAGCGACGGGCGGATATATGGCTCAGGCGGCGAACGATTCCAAGAAGGGTTTTGACGTCGGCGTGTTCGGATTCCCGACGGTCACCGAAGCGGATTCGGTTTACGGCGGAAAGGGTGTATACAGAGGAACCGCAGGTCTTTGCACGGGATACTCGATAACGAACACTGCAATTAAAGACGGTCAGGAAACGGTGGAAGCGTGCGTAGATTTCCTCAGATTTTTGACCGCGCCTCAGAACAACAACAGATTGATTAACGATCTCGGACTCGGTTTACCGATTTCTTCCGAAGCCGAAATTAACGAGTTGTTCCAGCCGCTTGTCGATATTTATAAAAAGGACTGTAACGACCCGAACAGATACGATTGGAATACTTATTGTTCCTGGTCGCACTTCAACAAGGTCTATTACGATTCTTTCCTTAATACCGTTCAGGCTTATCAACTCGGAAAGTACGATATTGACGAGGCGCTCGATATGATGTCGGCCTCGACCGCGACCGTGATTGAAAAGACTATGAAAGATAACGGATGGACTAAAGACAGATGGAAAAAGTAACGGAAAGCGCAATCAATCAATCGAAATCTCCGACAAAGAGAAGAAAATTGTTAAGAGGATATACGGGATTGTTCTGGATATTGCCCGGATTCGCTCTGTTATTGATATTCAGTTATTATCCCGCATTGTCTTCGTTCTTTTATTCGATGACGGATTGGAACGCCAAACTCTATAATTTTATATGGTTCGACAACTTCAAGGAATTGTTCAGAGACACTATATTTTTGAAGTCGATAGGCACGTCGTTGATTTTAACGTCCAGCGGTATAGTGATAGGCAACGTCGCGACGATCATCCTTGCGGAGTTGTTGTTCAACCTCAGAAGTACGAGACTCGGCGGCGTGTACAGATTTTTATTCGTGCTTCCTTGTCTCGTTCCCGGTATCGTTACGATGCTTTTGTGGAATAAGATAATATTTGCGGTAAACGAAACGGGGCTTGCGAATGCGATATTGCTGAAATTGCATATTATTTCCGAGCCGTTGACGTGGTATGCGGGAGAAAAGACCGTACTCATAAGTTTGATTCTGACGAATTTTCCGTGGGTTGCGGGTACGTCCTTCCTGATTTATCTTGCGGGATTGCAAAACATACCTCACGAAGTTATCGAAGCGGCTACGCTTGACGGAATAACGCTTCCGAAGAGGATACTCTATATAGATATGCCTTTTATTCTCGGACAGATAAGATACTTTCTGATACTCGGATTTATCGGAGGATTGCAAAACTACAATATGCAGTTGCTTTTCACCAAAGGCGGCCCTTTTTATGCGAGTATGGTACCCGGGTATTATATATATTGGCAAGCGTTCAACAATACGAGATTCGGGTATGCGTGCGCGTGCGGAATAGTGATGTTTGTCATTATTTTTGCCATTACGTTGCTGACAAACAAAGTAAAGACGTCGGAGGATGTAATGTAATATGCATAGAAAAAACAGTGTCGGACAAATAATTTCACATATCGTCATTCTGATTCTGCTCTTTTTATCTCTTTATCCGCTCATTCTTATGCTTATAAAGAGTGTAAAGACGATCGATCAGGAGATTCATCACGGCTTTGCTCTGACGTTTCCGTTTAACTGGTCGAACTATTCGTTGGCATGGAAATACGTCGGCGGTTATATTCTGAATACGTTTCTGATTTCCGTATTGAATACGTTTGGAATACTTCTCGCGACTTCGACCATGGCGTACGGCTTTACCCGTTATGAATTTAAAGGAAAGAACGCCCTCTTTATGGCTGTTCTTGCTCTGACGATGATTCCCGGGATATTGACGTTGATTCCGCAATATTGCATGGTGAAAAACTTTAACATGATAAATACTCGTCTCGGCGTAATTCTGCCGACGATAGCGGGGTCGTTGCCGATGGGCGTATTGCTTTTGCGGACGTTCTTCAACGGTCTGCCGGGCGGGCTGTTCGAGGCGGCGAGTCTTGACGGAGCAAACTCGTTTGAAATGTTTTTCATGATAGCGGTGCCGTTATCCGTGCCGATACTTGCGACTTTGGGGCTTACGAGTTTCCTCGGCTCGTGGAACGACCTCATTTGGCCGCAGTTGATTCTAAGAAGAGATAATCTTCAGACGATAACGATAGCCATGACGTCTTTCACGACAAACTATTATAACACCACGCACAGTTACGCCGTGCCTATGGCGGGTTACGTCATAGTC
>CALGVF010000339.1 GCA_937920115.1 uncultured Clostridia bacterium | reverse complement strand
AGGAACACCGTTCGGTGGTTCGTAGCCGAGCAATTCGTCAGAATTGCGAACGCCGACAGCGAAGTCTGTCGCACTCCACCCCTGCCCATTTTCAAATTACAAATAATTTCACTTCAAAGTCTCCCCTGTGCAAGGGGAGATGTCGTGACTTGTCGCGACAAAAGGGTTGTAATCATGTAATTTTATATAAAATATTCACGTATATAAAACGACCCCTTCGTCTCGTCTCCGTAAACTTCGCCGAGCCACCTACCCTTACGCAGGGTAGGCTTTTCAGAATAAGCACTGTCCGAAGACAGGAGTGAGCCAAGGAACACCGCTCGGTGGTTCGCAACAAGAATAAAAAGTAAATCAAAACGTGGCTGTGTTTATTGTCCCCTTCCGTCAAATCTTCACGGAAAGCCGTTCGATTCGCCACCTTCCCCGAAGGAGAAGGCGATAATTGTTTTCGTTTTCATAGATTAAGTTCGTTTTACCGTAAAAAGATACACCTTCCTTTTTTCTGAACGCCTTTTTCTTTAAAGGAAAGCATTTTTAAGAAATCACGGGACGCCGAGGCGTCGTCCCCTACGGCTACACTCAAACTTGCCGACAAGCAAATATAACTTCCGTAAGGAAATATAACTGCGATAGCAATATCACTTTGCAAAGCAAAATCTCACTTGTCAAAAAGCAAGCGGCGGCTGAAACGAGTTTCAGCCGCCGCTTGCTTTTTGCTTTGTTTATTATTATTTCTTTTAAATTTTCATTCCTTTACGCCTTTACGCTTTCTTAAACGTGTTCGAGCATAAATTTCGGAAGGTCTTTCTTATCTGCACTTACCGTCATTTCTACTTTAACGTCGTTGTACTTCTTTAAATCGTCGAAAAGCGGCTCTAAATCGTTAAGTCCGCAGTTCGCTATTCTCAATACGCCGTCGATAAAAATGTACTCTATATCGCTGTTGCCCGCGATAAGTCCCATAATAAAGCCAGTGAAAGAATCAGCGGTGTTTATCCCGTACTCTTCCGTATAAACGCATCTTACGTTAAGGTCGATGCTTACCGAACAAATCTTTTTGTCGGTAATAAACACAACGTTGCCTTTCGCTTGTTTTGCAGCCGCGTCAACGTCGTCCATAATAATCTTTGTCTTGCCGAAACCCTTAGGTCCATAAATAAGTTTAATCATAAAACGTCCCTCCGTTTTTTTAGGCGAATCGAAATTCCGCGTATCTTTTATCCGCAAAATCTTTCGTTCCCCTTGTTCAATTATATTCTATAACAAATCGGAAAATTTTTCAAGGGGTTTTTAAAAATATTCAGAAAAATTTTACAATCTTAATAGTTTTCGGGCTTTTTCAGCGTCTTAGCCGACGTTTTCTTCAAACTCGGCAGCCTTCACAGCCGCTCTCGACAATACGCTGTACTCCGTAACGCCCAAAATCGTCTCGCCGTCAACCTGTACAGCCGTCGGCTTGTCGAATTTTACGGTTATTTTGTTGCCTTCGAGCGGAGCAAACATCTCGGTATGCTTGACGTGTTCGCCCTTGAATATCGACGGGAACACCATAAGCGTTTTGAGTTTTCCCGAACCGTACAAAACCCCGCACGTTTCGGTAGTCTTTTTCAGTCTGTCCTGCTCGGGCGTTATATTCATACCGCCGCCGTAAAATCTGCCGTGCATGGTCGGTGCAAGCCATACTTTTTTGAACGTATATTTCTTGCCGTCCACTTCGATTTCGGCGTTTCTCGGCTTAAAGTGGAACAAAAGTCCTTTTATCGCTATCGATGCGTAATTCACGGGCTTGTCGCTCGTCTCTCTGAGTTTGTCTCCGACTTCGCAACAATAGCCGTCTATGCCGTATCCTACGCCGTTTATGAACTTGTACGACTTGCCTTTTATGGTAACTTCGGGCAAGTCCTCTATGTACTTGTTTACAAGTATCGGGGCGTCACCCTTATTGCCTCCGAGGTCGTGAATGAAGTCGTTGCCGCTCCCCGTCGCGAAATAGTACACTTCGTGGCACAAAGCCTCGTCTACCGCCTCGTTTACGAAGCGATTAAGCGTTCCGTCGCCGCCCGAAATCACTATTTTCTCCTCGGTCGGAATTTCCGAAACGAGCGCTTTAACGTCGTTTGCCGTAACGTCGTAATATACAATCTCCGCTCCCTTTAAGTACGCTTCGACTTTTTTTGTCTCGGTCTCTCCAGTTCCGTTACCTGCTTTGGGGTTATAAAGTACGTGATATTTATCCATTGAGTTTCCTCTTTTGCATTGCTTTTTGTTTATTTTAGCACATTCAAGCCCTAAGTGTCAAATCTTTTGCCGACGAAGTGCTGAATCAGTCGAGCGAATTAAATAAAAACCCGAGCGATTTCTCGAATTTTACGCCGTAACGGTGATTTTCGTCTCCGACGGTGTTTTCTATCGCTTTGACGGTGAAGTCGGCGGCGATTCTCGCAGACTCCTCTATACTCTTTCCGTTCAGATACATTCCGCAAAACGCCGAAGCGTAAATATCGCCCGTGCCGTGATAACCGCCTGCGATTTTCTTATGGCGATAGTAATATCTCTTTCCGTCTTTGGTCTTGACGAATACGCCCGTGCTTTCGTCGTCGTAGCCTACACCCGTAAGAACGATCGCTTTGGTTCCGAGAGCGAGAATCTTATCGGTCAAATCGTCGATATATTTCTCGTCGTACTTCGTCTTGTAGTCCGAGCCTACGAGCATACTCGCTTCGGTGATATTCGGAAGGGCGATATCCGCTTTCGCGACGAGCGATTTCATTTCGCCTATAAAACTCGGCTCGAAACCGGGGTACAATAAACCGTTATCCGCACATGCGGGATCGACGATAAGCGGAGCGTCTTTTTTGAGAAGCGTGTCCGCTATTTCTTTGACGTATTTTATCTGTTCGACGCTTCCGAGATAGCCCGTGTAAAGGGCGTCGAAAGAGATTCCCTCTTTCCTCCAATGAGCCGCAATAAGCGGAATGTCTTTCGTTAAATCTCTGAACGTATAACCCGTAAATCCCCCCGTATGAGTCGATAAAACGGCGGATGGAAGAATACAAGTCTCTATTTTGCAAGCCGAAATAACGGGCATTGCGACGGTCAGCGAACACTGTCCGACGCAGGAAATATCCTGTATTGTAAGTAATTTTTTATCCATAATTTAAGCCTCGTTTTTTTGTGATTTTATTATGCGGGAATGGCTAAACAAAGAACAATCACGAGTATGCCGAGGACTATTCTGTAATAGCCAAACAGTTTGAAATCGTGTTTCCTTACGAAATTCATAAGGAACTTAATAACCGCGAGCGAAACAACGAATGCGACGACCATGCCGAGGGCGAGAGCCGCGACTTCGGTCGCTCCGAACGTAAACCCATTTTTGAGAAATTTGAGTATTTTATAGCCGCTCGCTCCGACCATAGTCGGTATTGCGAGGAAGAAGGTAAATTCAGCCGCGGTAGGTCTCGAAAGCCCTAAAATCAACGCTCCGATAATGGTAATACCCGAACGGGAAGTCCCCGGAACAGCCGCCAGAACCTGAAAACAGCCTATCAAAAAAGCGTTCAGATAGGAAATTTCGCCGACGGAATTGACCTTTGGTTCTTTGTTTTTATGTAAATATTCGACGACTATAAACGCTATACCGTAGATAATAAGGGTAGAACCTACGATAATTATTTCCGTCGTACCATCGATATTATCGAAGATTTTG
>CALGVF010000338.1 GCA_937920115.1 uncultured Clostridia bacterium | reverse complement strand
ACAAAGCGTCGAAAACTACCGCCGACGGGTCGCTGCCCTCTACGCTCTTGACTATTCTGACTTTCGCCCTTTCAGCCCAAATTTCGAGTTGGTCAGCGGCTGCGGCTCTGAACGTGTCCGCGGCGGCGATAGTGACCGTCTTTTTATTCTCGGTGAAAAGGTGAGCGAGTTTGCCTATCGAAGTAGTTTTACCCACGCCGTTTACGCCGATTACCATAATCACGGCGGGGTACTCGATTTCAAAATCGTCAGCCTGCGAAAGGCAATTTTCGATTTCCTCTTTGAGACATTCGACTACTTTATCCTTGTCAGTCTCTTTTTCCTTAATCATTCTTTCGTGAATGTTCTCGACTATTTCGTCCGCGGTAGAAACCGAGACGTCGGAAGAAATGAGGACGTCCAAAAGGTCGTCGTAGAAGTCCTCGCCTATTTTATCTCTCGCGAAGAGTTGGCGAAGTTTTGCTCCGAGACCCTCTTTGGTCTTTTTCATTGCTCCGAACAGTTTACCGAATAATCCCATAATAACCTCGTTTTATTTTTAGCGTTTTGTTCTTGTCCGACGTATGGCGAAAATCAACGCTTTCTCCTTCGGGGAAAGTGGCAAAATAGAGCGTAAGCGAGATTTTGACGATAGGGGATAAAACGCAAAGCGGTATAAAGTAGTAATTTATTGTCCCCTTCCGTCTCGGCTCGCAACCGTTCGCCGAGCCACCTCACCTAGGCGGTGGACGCCCCCTCTTCGTCAGGCTTCGCCTGACACCTCTCCCGTTTCATCGGGAGAGTATACCCCGAAGGAGACGGCAAATAGCCACAACTTTTTCCAAGAAAGCGAAGAATATAGTTACAACTTGCCAACAATCAAATACAACTTTGCGAAGCAAAATATAACTGCGACAGCAATATCACTTTGCAACGCAAAATATCACTGCCGACAGGCAATATCACTTACCGTAAGGCACTCTCCGCTTCCGTTTTTGCGGGACGCCGTGGACGTCGTCCCCTACGGTTTCGCTTAACAACTTGCCGACAATCAACATCGTTTGGTGTAATAATTTTACTTTTAAATTCACCTATTCTTGCCTTCCCCTTTGGGGAAGGGGGACCGCTTGCGGTGGAAGAGGTCTTACGTTTGTCAAAATTCTGCAACAACCTCTGCTTTTACGTTTGAAACCTCTCTCGTCTTTTGCTCGCTTTGCTTGCAAAATCCACTTCGCCTCGGCGGCGGACGCCCCCTCTCCGTCAGACTATGTCTGCCACCTCTCCCGTTTCATCGGGAGAGCCTACCCCAAAGGGGAAAGCAAGGTGCTTTTATTCGCCGACAGGCACTCTCACTTATTACTGAGCGAGCGTGTCCTCTACGTCCGCAAGTTTAACCGATACTATCTTCGATACGCCCTTTTCCTGCATCGTTACGCCGAACAACGCGTCCGCAAGTCCCATCGTAACCTTTTTGTGCGTGATTACTATGAACTGCGTGTTGTCCGAGAAGTTACGAAGATAATTCGCAAATCTCTCTACGTTCGCGTCGTCGAGCGCCGCCTCTATTTCGTCGAGTACGACGAACGGCATCGGGCGAAGTTTCAGTATCGCGAACAATATCGCGATAGCGGTAAGCGACATCTCGCCGCCCGACAAAAGCGATATTTTCTGCAATTTCTTCCCCGGCGGCTCCGCCACTATTTCTATGCCCTGTTCGAGCGGGTCTCCCGAATCGCTGTCTTCGAGTACCAAATCCGCCGATCCGCCGCCGAACAATTCCTTGAATATTCTCGAAAAGTTCGTCTTGATTTTCGCAAATCCTATTCCGAACTTGTCGCTCATTTCCTCGGTAAGTTGGTCGATAGCGTTCTTCAAATCTTCTTCCGCTTTCAGAAGGTCGTCTCTCTGAGTCGCCATATCGTTGTACTCGGCAGACTTCAACTCGTAGTCTTCTATCGCGTTGAAGTTTATGTTGCCGAGCGAAGCGATTTTTCTCTTCAATCTCGTTATTTCCGACTGCGAAACGGTTATATCGTAGTTCTCGTCTTTGAGCGGCAAAGCGGTCTCGTAAGTGATTTCGTACTCTTCCAAGACCCTCTGAGCCATATATTCGAGTTCGCTGTCAACCTTCGACAAAGCGACTTCTTCCGAATACTTCTTCTCGCTGAGTTTCGTGATTTCAGCCTGAGCCATTTCACGTTTCAGGTTGTCCTGTTTCACTTCCTCGTTGAGTTCGGCTTTCTTCCTCTCGAACGAAGCCCTCTTGTCTTTAAGTACCGAAAGGTATTCTTTCTGAGAACTCGTGAGAGCGACTCTTTCAACCTCGCTCATGAGTTCGGAAACGATTTTTTCGTCCGCTTCGATAGTCTTTAAGTCCTTTTCTCTCTGATAAATAAGGGCTTGTCTTTCCGACGCCATTCTGTCGGCGTCGTCCTTGCCCGCTTTAACCTCTGCGGCGAGCGAACCGAGCGTAGCCCTTACTTTCGTATTCTCTTCGACTAAAACGTCTCTCTTCTTTTTGAGTTCGTCGAACTCCGACTGAGTTTTCTCCGCGTTCGACGAAGCCGAAGCCTTTTCCTCTTCGAGCGTTTTGTTGCCGCTTTCGATACTCGTGAACTCTCTGTCGATTTCCGCCATTCTCGCTCCGAATACCGAAAACGCGTTGCGGTATCCCTCGATTTCTTTCTTGACGTCCTCGATTTTGATTTCGTTAGCCGCGACCTGTTCTTTCAAGGCGACCGACTTCTGCTTCAAATCCTGCAAATGAGCGTTCGTTCTGTCGAGGTCCTGTCTCTGTTCGACTATCTGCTTTTCAAGTTGAGCCTTTTTAGCCTGTCTCTTCGCCATTTCCTCTTTTTTCTCGGCAATGGACTTGTCCACGTCGCCTATTCTTCTGTCCATAGACAAAAGTCCCGACGAACCCTGACGTCTCGAACCGCCCGACATCGAACCCGTGGACGACAGCACGTCGCCGTCCAAGGTTACGATTTTGAACCCGAAGTTGTATTTCTTCGCAATATTCGTAGCGTTGTCGATAGTGTCCGCGATTAAAGTATTGCCGAGCAGGAACTTGACTATTCCCGCAAAGTATTTATCGTAGGTCGTAATTTCTGTGGCGAGACCCAACGCTCCTCTTTCGCCGAGGGCTCGACGAAGTTCGGGGTTATCGTCTCTCGCCTTAATCGACGAAACGGGCAGGAACGTGACCCTGCCGCCCTCGGTACGCTTCAAGAACTGAATGAGGTACTGAGCGTCGTCGGGGCTTGCGGTGATTACGTTCTGAACGGTTCCGCCTAAACTCACCTCGATAGCCGTTTCGTATTTCGCGTCCGTCTTGATAACGTTCGCTACTACGCCCTTTATCCTCTTCGCGACTTCGGGGTTGCTCTTTCCGCTCGACAGAAGGTTTCTGACCGCTATCGGGAAGCCCTCGAAGTTGTCCTTTATGCTCGCGTAGGTGCGTTTGTTCGCTTCCAACGCCGCGATTTCCGAGTTGAGTTTGTATATTCTCGCGGTAATGTCTGAAACGTACATATTCGTCGCAGATATATCGCTTTCTTTGTCTTTTATGTCGTTTTTCGTGACCTGAACGAGTTTTTCGGTCTCGTTGAGTTCTGTCTGCTTAATCGTGTTATCCGAAACGAGCGAGGAAAGTTTGCCCGAGAGTTCGTCGATTTTCTCCGAAGTCTCTTTCTGCCTGTTTTCCATAGCCGTTTTCTCGGAAGAAAGGGCTCCGATGTTCTGTTTGAGATCCGCCATACTCTCGACGCTCTTCAAAATAGCGTTCTGAGCGTACTTAGCCCGTCTCTCGCCCTCTTCGATTTCCGCGACCACTACTGCGAGTTGCTCGCCGATTTCCATCGCCTTCGTTTCGAGTTCGGCAACTTTCTTTTCACATTCCGCAGTCTTGTAGTTTCTGTCCTCGATTGCCGCGGAATACTCTGCGGTTTTCTGTTCGGCGGTTCTCACCGCGTCTTTGAGTTTAGCGATTTCGGTACGGAAATAGTTAAGCCTTTCGCCGTAAACCTTAGCGTTACCCGACTGCCGCTCGAACTCCTGCGTTTTTTCGAGAAGTTCGTCGTTGACCTGCTTTACGTACTCGTCTGCGTCGGCGATTTCTTTTTGGTGTCTGTTGTACGACTTTATCGCCTCTTCGAGTTCGGCGTTCTGCTGTTCCAAGTTCTCGACGATATTCCTTATCCTTTCGTTTATCGCCTCTTTCGTGGAAGCCGCGTGAGACGATTTATAAAGGTATGTATTGACTTCGTGGTATTTGAGTTGGTCGCTGAGCGCCTGATGCGTTCTCGTCGCTTCGGCTTGTTTTTCCAAAGGTTTAAGGTCGTCTTCCAACTTGGTTACGACGAGATTTATACGGTCGATTTCGCCCCTCGTTCTGTCGAGTTTCTTTATCGTTTCCGTTCTCTTTATCTTGGTTTTGGAAATGCCTACCGCCTCTTCGAATATACCTCTTCTGTCGGCGGGTTTGGATTGAAGTATCTCGGCGACTTTGCCCTGTCCTATAATCGTATATCCCTCTTTGGATATACCGCCCTCGCGGAGATAATCGACGATGTTCCTAAGCCTCGAAAGTTGTCTGTTGACGTAGTATTCGCTCTCGCCCGTTCTGTAAAGTTTACGGGTGAAAACGACTTCCGTATAATCGAGGTCTTTGAAAATCTTGTCCGAGTTATCGAAGACGAGCGAAACTTCGCAGTACGACAGTCTTTTTCTGTTCTGCGTACCGCTGAAAATTACGTCCTGCATGCTCGAACCTCTCATAGACTTCGCAGACTGTTCGCCGAGAACCCATTTTATGGCGTCCGCAACGTTACTCTTTCCGCAGCCGTTCGGTCCTACTATACAAGTAACTCCGTCTTCAAACGTTATCTCCTGCTTGTCGGCGAAAGATTTGAAACCTATGAGTTCTACTCTTTTAAAATACACTAATCTTTCTCCTTTTTAGTCGGATTGCGGCGTTTTCTTCTTGCCGCGATTGTTTTTTTCGGGTTTTGAACCCTTTTTGCGTTCGGGTTTGTTCCCGTTTCTTTTATCGCCCGTTTTCGGGGCTTTCGCATTGCTTCCGCTACGGCTTTTCGCCTTGCCGTCGCGGTTTTTGTCTTTATTATTCCCGTCGGGTTTTTTACCCGATTTTTCGGTAAATTTCGAAATCGCTACCCGAGCCGCCGCCTGTTCGGCTTCGCTCTTCTTCTTACCCGAGCCTTCGCCCTTTTCTTCGCCGCCGACAAATACCGCAACCACGAACGTGGGGCTGTGCTGAGGTCCGCTTTTGCTCTTCTCTTTATAGACGATTTCGCCGAGTTTGTTCTTCTGAACGTACTCCTGCAACTTGCCCTTAAAATTGCTTACGGGCGTTTTGTCGCCGCCGTTTTTATCGGCTTCGGCTTTGCCGTTTTTGCCGTCTTTACCGCTTTTATCCGCCGCCCCGAGAGTATCGAAATTCGCCTCTTTAAGCGACTTCGACGGACGAAAACCCGTAAGGAGCGTTCTCTTTATAAAGTTCGCCGCTTCGGCAAGTCCGCCGTCTATATATATCCCCGCGACCAACGCTTCGTAGAGGTTTTCGCAAGCCGCCTCGTGGTGTTCGGGGGTGTTGTTCTTCTCGCCGACTCCGTATAATATATAGTCGTTAAGCCCGAGTTTGTTTATAGCCGCGGCGAGAGGTTTTCTCGATACGAGTTGCTGTTTATAGACGGTGAGTTGCCCTTCGCCGAGGTCGGGGTACTTACCGTACAAATACTCGGTCGTTATAAAACCGAGTATCGAATCGCCGAAAAA
>CALGVF010000337.1 GCA_937920115.1 uncultured Clostridia bacterium | reverse complement strand
CCCTATGGAAGGTTGGGTATATCCGACCTCCACGGTGGTGAGAGACTTAAACGACGAATGGCAGAAAATCTCGTTCGTTTTTAAAATAAGACACGACTCGGCGACGAATAAAGCGTATTTTTCGACCAACGGCGGAGAAGAGACCGAGGTCGAAGACGCGTACAGGTTCAACAATTTCAGATTATATATAGGACTTCTCGAAGGCGAAGAAATATATATGGACAGCGTAGTTATGCTGAAAAAATACGACGGAAAAGTAACGCTTCTCGACGAGAAGGGCGAAAGCGTGAAATCTGCGGAGTTTTCGCTTAAAAACTATAAAGGCGAAGATATAACGGCAGATACCGTATACGACGAAGCGAACGGTTATTTCCTGATAAAGGGACTTTACGGACAGGTTACGGTAAACGCCGTCTCGTCGGGAACGGTATTCCCCGAGTTTAAACTCGGAGCGAGCGATCAAACGAAAACGCTTTCGCTTCCTTATACGATTACCGTAACGGTAAAAGACGAGAACGGCAACGCGATAAAGGGCGCGACCGTAACGACTAAAAACGGAATAGAAACGGTAAACTTCAAAGACAACGGCGACGGAACGTATACGCTCGACGACGTTACGGGTATGAAAGTCATAGAAATTAAATACGACGGCTATACGTTTGAAAGCGTGAGAGCGACGGCGGCGAATAAAAACGTCGAAGCCACGGGCAGGAAGAACGAAACTCCGAATACGGGCGACAGCGAAAAGCAAAGCGACGGAAACGGAGATAAAAAGTCGGGCTGCGGCGGCAGCGGTTGCGGCGGTTCGGTAAGCGGAACGGCATTTCTGTCGATTGTTGCGGCAATCGCTCTCGTTATCGGAAAGAAACGTAAATAAAACGCAGATAAAGCGGGTGGATACATTTGGAGAATAAACTTGTAAATCGTTATCCTGCCGAAAGATGGCTTGACGCGACTCCCGTCGGAAACGGGCGTCTCGGCGGTATGGTTTACGGCTTAGTATATAACGAGAGAATACTGATAAATCACGAAAGACTTTACGGCGGCGCGATTTCCACGCCGCTGCCCGACGTGTCGGACGAACTCGAAAAAGTTCGCAAGGACTTAGACTGCAAGCGATATAAAAACGCTGAATCGAGATATGCAAACAGATTGAAAACAGAGGGCTATAAGTCGAATAAAGGCAGTTTTTACCCTGCCTTCGACTTTCGTATGCTCTTTGAATCCGCAGCGTTTTCCGACTATAAGCGAACGCTCGATATGCGTTCGGGAGTGTGCGAAGTCGAATACCGCGAGGGTGAAATTAAGGTAAAAAGAACGACGTTCTGTTCTTTTACAAGCGGCGTTATCGTCATACGGGTGAAAAAGGAGAAACCTTTCGGAATGAAGTTTACGTTTGAGCCGCACGACCTTTCCGATCTTCTGACCCGCGATGGAAAGACGGCGGAATATCACGGCGAGTTCAGATGTTCTTCCGAAAACGGGTACGTTTTCGCCGAATGTAAAGCGACGGGAGTTCCCGAGTATTACGGTATGGCGAAAGTTCTTTATACCGACGGTAAAGTCTCTCATAACGGCAAGGACGAGAGACCGCTCATAGATATGTCGGGCGTCGGCGAAATAAAAAATTACGTCAAAGTAAGCGGAGCGACCGAAGTCGTTATTATAGCGGACGTCTTTATAGGCGAAGCCGATTATCGGAAAGCGAAAGCCCGTCTCGACGGAATCGTTCTTGGTTACGACGACTTGTTGAAATCTCACGCGGCGACTTTCGGCGAACTTTTCGACAGAACCCGAATTTCGCTATGCGGTGGCGGGGAGCACGACGGAAAAATGAGCAACGAAGAGTTGCTGCTCGACGCGTTCGGTGGAAAAACTTCCTCCGTTCTTATCGAAAAAATGGCTGATTTCGGCAGGTATTTGCTCATTTCGTCGTCGGTCGGTTGCGATTTGCCCGCAAACTTACAAGGCGTGTGGAACGGCGATTATTATCCCGCGTGGTCGTGTTGTTTTTTCAACAACGAAAACATGGAAATGGAATATTGGCAGGCGTTGACGGGCGGTCTTGTCGAGGCTTTCACGCCCTTTTTCGATTTGTACGACTCGCTAAAAGACGATTACAGAGAAAACGCGAAGAAATTATACGGTTGCAAAGGATTTCTTTTGCCTCTTTATATGGACGCCGAAAGCGGAATCAAGGACGAATTGCAACCGCATGCGTTGTATTGGACGGGCAGTTCCGCGTGGATAGCGAACATATACTATAACTATTACGCGTATACCCTCGACGAGGAGTTTTTATTGAAGCGAGCCTATCCTTTTATGAAAGAGGCTGCGGAATTTTACGAAGATTTTCTCGTGACGGGCGAGGACGGATATTTAAAAAACTATCCCGCGAATTCTCCCGAAAACAGGGCGGACGGCTCGTTCGAGGGTGCGAGGGAGTTGAGCGTTTGTATAGACCCGACGGGAGATACTTCACTTATAAAAGAACTGCTTAAAAATCTTCTGAACGTGGCGGGAAAGGCGGGCGAAAGTCATAAGAAAATCGAAAAATGGCGGGATATGCTGAATAAACTGCCGCCGTATAAAAT
>CALGVF010000336.1 GCA_937920115.1 uncultured Clostridia bacterium | reverse complement strand
CAACAACCGAGTACAGAATCTCTGTAATCGGCAAATTTAATTTTTTCCATTTCTATCCTGTATACTGATTTATTGTTTTTTATCTTTTAAAAACACACTCGGAGATTTTCCGAACTTCTTTTTGAAAACCGACGAAAAATGATATACGTTATCAAAACCGACCATGTCCGCTATTTCGGTTATGCTGTAATATCTGCTTTCGAGGTATCTCGAAGCAAGCAAAAGCCTTTCGTTTTGCGCGTATGCTCCGGGAGAAACCCCCGTTCTTTCTTTGAATTGATTGCGAAAGTAAACGTAACTGTAACCATACTGCTCGGCGAACTGTTCGACGTCGATTTTCTTTGTCGCCCTCGCGCAGTCCGTTTTAAATTTTTCGATTATCCATTCTATGGAACATTTTAATTCGCTTTCCTGCGCTTCGCCTAAAACGAGAGCGATAAGATATGAAAAAATACCCCTTGCCCGATACTCCGCAAACACGTCACCCTGCTTGTAAGTCTCCGTCATCGTTTCAAAACAATAAATAATTTCCTGCGGAGAAATAATACGCGTTTTTCTCGGAATAACTACGTTTTTAGGAACGCAATAGGTTCTCTGACTTAAAACCTGATCTATCTCCACTTCTTTAACGCCGTCGAGACATGGATTAACGTACACGTTCTTTACGTCGATAATCGGCAAAACGGTATTCTGAGCCACAAATTCAAAGTGAACGTTGTAATATCTGCAATATCCTTTTTCGGGCAAACGACGCGTATGCCACACGTTAGGCGGCATTATGTGTATATCGTATTTTTTTATCGAATAACTTTCCTTACCTTTTTCGCTTACGATCAACTCGCCGTCAAGAACGAAAATCATTTCAAAGTCGTATAAAATACGCCACGGCGTGTAACACTTGTCTTTCGCGCTGTCCACAAGGGCAAAATGCCTTATATAAGGTATCGTTTCCAACAAATCAATCGGTTTTGCTTTCATTTTTAATACCTTTCGCTTTAATTCCTTTTCTTCTTTAAAGTCAGCAAGACGCCGAACGTTAAGCAAAAAGACGTGAAAACGCCAAACCCGACGGAAGATTTACAACCTGATTTTTCTTTTTCCGGTTGCGATTCTTCTTCGTTCAGCCCCATATCGGTGTATTCTTTTTTAGTCACGACACGAATACGACAAGTTTCGCTATGACCCAAGTACGACACCGTTACGGAGGTTTCGCCCGTCTTTACGGCTTGCAGTTTACCGCTGTTTAACGCGGCGACGATTCTCGGATTATCCGAAACGTAAGTAAAAGGCACTTCCGTATTCGGCGATACCGTCAGTTTAAGTTGCTTATCCTGCCCGATATACATAATTATTTCTTTTTCGTCTATCGAGAAAGAATCTATATCTACGCTCACGGTATATATACCGACTTTGCCCGTACTTTTGCTCGTCGCAACGATATTCGTCGTTCCCACGGAGTTTATTTTAACCTTCCCGTCGGCGTTCACGCTTAATATTTTTTCGTTACCCGAAACGTAATTAAATTCGTCGGAAATCGCGTTTCCGTCGTTGTCGTATGAAACGGCGACTAAATTAAATTCTTCTCCGAGTTTTCTGACGGTTGAATTTCCGTCCGCAAATCCGACTTTGCGAACGCTGCCGTTTACCACTTTTGAAATGTGAACGTCAAAGGGAATTATTCCGTTATCGCTGTACTGTTTGAACCCGAGATAAGCCTGACGGGTAAAGCCGTTACCGTCGCCCGCGACAAGGTCGGCAGGGATACGAAAGGACAACTCGTCGAGAGTCATTATAAAGTAGTTTTCTTTCCACGATTTTTCATATTCGGGCGAACCGCTGTCGACGTATTGAATTTTAACCTTAATTTCTTCGCCCGTAGAAAATTTAGTCGCTAATTTACGCGCGTCGCCGTCTTTAAACCAAGGCATATAAGTCAAACCTTTGCTGTACGCTCCTTCACGCTGCTCTTTCGCGGTTTTCTTCGCTTCGTCCGAGGCGTTTTCACCCGCGTCGATAACGGTCGTATGCTGACGGGACAACTGAGTCGTTCCGCTTCGTAATTCGTACCAGACGAGGGCGTTGTCCGACGGAGCGGCGCGTTTGCCTATGATTAACTGTATACCGGGGGTGTTCCAATCAAAGCGATCCGCTCCGATGGTATTATCGGAAGTCGCTTCGACGAGATACATTCCGAAGTAACGGTTTCTTTCGGTTGCGTTTCCGTCTGTAATGGGCGTACCCAAAGAGTAATTTATCGAATAAGAAAACTCTACGGTCGTATACGAGCCGTCGGCAAGTTTCGTAAATAAAATCGGATTGTTATACCAAGCCGCCGCCTGATGAGCCGTCTGAGATTGCATAGTGCCGACTTCGCCGCTGAAATTCACGGAATCGTCGTCGTTTTCGATAAGTTTTGCCGAGGCGTTAAAACTTTCGTATTTCACCCAATCTTTTAATTCTTCGCCCGCTATTACTTCAACCGTTTTGATAACGCTCGCCTTGTTTCCCGACGGATCCACCGCGGAATATTCAAACGTATAAGTCCCGCCGTTAGTGGGCGTATACTTTATCTCGTCTTGCGACAAGTCGAAAATCTTACCTTTCGGCGAAATCAATTCCAACGACGTTTCAACTTCGCCCGAGTCGTCCGTTGCGGTAAATTTAGGCAAAATAATTTCATCGTATTGTTTAACCGTCGTCGGGAAAGTCGTATTTTCGTCAATAGCGATAATCGGAGCGACGTCGTCGTACAGGCGGACGGGAATACTTAACGTATTACCTTCCGAGGTAGTTATAAGAATAGTCGTTCCGCCTCTCACGCCTACCGCCGTAACAAGTCCCGTCTCGCTTACTTTCGCCACGGTTTCGTCTAACGATTTAAACGTGTACGTTACGTCGGACAAAGAATCTCCCGTCTCGTGAGGTTTAAGCGTTACTTTCAGTTGCACGGGTTCGCCCGCTTTAAGGGCAGGAATACTTTTTACGTTTGCCGAAACGCTTTTCACGCGTCCGTTGTCTATGTTTTTATACCCCATGACAACGTTTATCTCTTTCGTAGTAGTCGGCTCGTTTATAACGTAAGCGCCCAAATTCGGGGTTTTCGTAAAATCGCCGCTATCCGAAACGTTGCTTTTGTTTGCCGTGATTATAAGAGATTTTTCATATAATTTTCCCGATTCCGCAACGTACGGGGTTAAAGCGAAAGCATAGTGCGTATCGCTCCCGTCGGTAACTTTATTTCCGTCTTTGTCGGCGGCGTAAAAACGAACG
>CALGVF010000335.1 GCA_937920115.1 uncultured Clostridia bacterium | reverse complement strand
CCATTGCTGCCGCTGTTTGAATTATTTTCGTGTTTGAAGGCGCAGAGGACAAGCAGACCAATATGTGGTCTTTTTTAGTAGGTTGGATTATTGTTTCATCCATGTCAATTGACCTCCTGAAAAGAGATTAGCAACATGTTGCTGCTTGCTCCGAAAGCAAATGGAATGCGGCTTGACACAAAGAATTAAAGCGCTTGTTTTTATGAGTCACGATATAATGCGTTCTCATCAAAACGGCATCGGTAATTGTCAATTCGCAAAGCGAGCCGTGTTCAATTGCATCTTTTACGATTCCTTCCGGTAATATCGCTATACCATGTCCGTCTTTGGCAAGTGAAACAAGTGCCTCGTTGCTGACAGATTCTGCAAAAGGTTCCACAGATAAATGCCTTTCGGCAAGATTTTTAGAAAGCAAATCCCGTGATGCGCTTCCGATTTCACGTAGCAATAAAGGATATTTGGTAAGTTCCTCCAGACAAACAGACTTCTTTATATCGCGTGGAGAACAAACGGCAATTAAACGATCTCCGCCGATAGGAGTGATTTTCAGATATGGAGAGCGTACAATTCCTTCAACGATTCCGAAATCTATTGCTCCGCATTCTATTTTTTCTTCGATTGCAGCAGTTCGATTGATAAAAAAAGAAGGTTTTAGATTCGGTAATTTCTCTTTTATCAGGGAAATATATCTCGGCAAAACCGTTTTCCCGAGCGTAAGAGATGAGCCGATACGAATATACGGATTTTGTCCGCCAAAGTTTGCGGCAGTTTCAAAATCATCAAATCCGGCAAGAACATTTTTCGCTTTGACAAGCAATTCTTTTCCCATAGGTGTCAGTACAAGTCTTTGATTGATTCTGTCGAAAAGCGAAACATTATAAAATTTTTCAAGTTCAGATATTGTTGTGCTTACCGCAGGCTGCACCATATGCAAGGCTTCGGCGGCTTTTGTGACTCCTCCGCATTCACATACATAGATAAAAATTTTCAAATGGCGTATTGTCATAGCGTTGCCTCATATCATAATAAAATAAATATAAACTTTATTAGATTATACTATTTTACTTATGGTAAGTCAAGTGATATAATTATAAAAAACTCAAGGCGGGGCTGCTATGTTACCAAATCCTATTTTTTTAAATATTCACATGTATGGCATAATGATTGCTGTCGGAATTCTATTCGCGTTTGCAGTGCTTGCTTATCTTTCAAAAAAGAAAAATATAGACAAACAATTTGCCGACTTTCTTTTTTATGATGGAATTGTGTCGATTGCGGTCGGCTTTGTTTCGGCGGCATTGTTTCAGGCAATTTACAATTATATCAAAAACCCGAACGCGGGATTTCGTTTTGGAGACGGAATAACTTTTATAGGCGGTTTCATCGGAGGCGCCGCTTGCTTTATATGTGTTTATTTTATATTTCGCAAAAAATTCAATATGCGACTTTATCAGGTTCTCTCTATTCTGCCTTGTTGTATTTTGATCGCTCATGCATTCGGTCGTGTCGGATGTTTCTTTGCCGGGTGTTGTTATGGAAAGGAGACGAACGGTTTTTGGGGTGTAAAATTCCCG
Source organism: uncultured Clostridia bacterium (assembly GCA_937920115.1). Taxonomy (GTDB): domain Bacteria; phylum Bacillota; class Clostridia; order Christensenellales; family Borkfalkiaceae; genus UBA10281. Next base: position 1,692 of record CALGVF010000335.1, on the reverse strand, counting down.
AATTTACCGAGCAAAGTGTATCCGACGCAACTGTTTGAAGCAGTATTCCTGTTTGTAATGTTTGCAATCTGCTTTTATCTTGTTTTGAAAAAAGATTTCAAATACAATATGTGCCTTTATCTGATATCTTACGGCATATTCAGGTTTTTCATCGAATTTTTACGTGGTGATGACAGAGGATCGTTTATTTATGGCATTTCACCGTCGCAGTTCTGGTCGGTGGCAATGGTTGTCATCGGCATCGCATCCGCTTTTATTATGAAGTTTTTCTTAAGCAAGGAAGTTCGCCATGAAAAAATATCTTAATCTTTTCTTTACTATGCTGAAAATAGGGTTGTTTACTTTCGGTGGCGGTTATGCAATGATTGCATTGCTTGAAAACGAATTTATTTCCAAAAAGAAATGGATGGAAAAAGACGAATTTATCGATATGGTTGCAATTGCCGAATCTACGCCGGGTCCTGTGGCTATTAACTCCGCAACATATATCGGGTACAAACTTCTCGGCTTTTGGGGTGCGTTTCTTGCAACCATAGCGGTTTGCATACCGTCTTTCGTAATCATATTTGTTATCTCGCTTTTCTTTGATTCATTTCTTTCCTTGACATTAGTTTCTTACGCCTTTCGTGGAATACAGGCGTGCGTAATATATCTCATAATGTCTGCCGGTTTGAAAATGATGAAAGAGATGGAGAAAAATATATTTAACATTGTTATTCTTACGACCATTCTTGCGTGCATGATTTTATTCTCGGTGTTTTCCGTTAGTTTTTCAAGCATATTTTATATCATAATAAGCGGATTTATTGGGCTTTTTGTCTACGTGGTACGTTTGATTCATACAAGGAGAAATAAAAAATGATATACCTTGAATTATTTTTAACGTTCCTTCAAATAGGCGCCGTTTCTTTCGGCGGCGGATACGGTATGATTTCGCTGATTCGGGAGAAGGTTCTGACTCACGGATGGCTCACGGAAAAACAGTTGCTCGATATGATTGCCGTTTCGGAATCAACTCCCGGACCAATCGCAGTCAATATGGCAACGTTTATAGGCTCTGCGCAGGGAGGAATTCTCGGTTCGTTTCTTGCCACGCTCGGCGTCGTTTTACCATCTTTTATCGTTATTTTAATCATTGCCTCGCTTATACGCAATTTTTTGAAATATCAGGGCGTTCAGGCGTTTTTAAGCGGCATACGTCCGTGCGTAATCGGTTTGATTCTTGCGACGGCGTTTACAATGCTGATTGGCATTTTTTTCGGATTTAAAAACGCAGGCGATTCTCTCGCTGTTGATATAAAGGGCATTATTATATTTGTTATTATTGTGCTTTTTGCGTTTATTTTCAAAAAAGTCAGAAAAAAGACCGTCTCTCCGATTTTTTTAATACTTCTTTCTGCCGGACTTGGAATGGCTTTTTATGTGGTGTAGAAGATTATTTTCAAGAATCTGTAAAATCGTTCAAGCGACTTTTTATGGTTTCGGTTAGGTCAACTTCGGATTCATCGTAAATGATAATTTTGACGTCACGGTGCTTTTGCCTGAATAGTTCGATATCCGATAAGGTTTTTACATTGTTTTCGGCATCAAGAAACATTAAAGGAATTTCTTTCTTTTGATATTCTTTTTCCCCGGCCTTTCTGTTTTCTTCCAAGAAGGCGTCAAGCCTTTTCATAATGAAAAAGCCGAAAA
>CALGVF010000334.1 GCA_937920115.1 uncultured Clostridia bacterium | reverse complement strand
CCTCCGTTTTTGACATTCCTTTGCCGAGAAAACGCCCGTATAAGTCGATTATCGCTTTGTTTTCCTTTACAATAACTACCGCCGCAGAAGCGGGGACGTCGCAATTTCCGATAAAGATTTCCGCCCCGTCGCAACTCTTCAAGGAATAAAACTCGTCCTTCGTTCCCTCGACAAAAAAGTATGCAGTCGTATTCTTTCCGACGCTAAGTCCCACCGCCGAGAGGCAGGCGACCGAGCCTTTCCCCGTCTTTTTAATACGTAAAACGCCCCTTTTTGAGCCGTTATTATCGTTTTCGTTCTCGGATTTTAACAGTATTGCAACGCTATTATCGTTCATATCGTCCTCCGACGCGGCAATTTTCCCGTCCGTCTCTATTATATATTATGTAAAGCGGTAAAAAATGACAAAATATAGTCGAAAAGTGTTTTTTTTGGCGAGTTTATCCGTCATAAAATTGACTGAATAGGTTTTTTGTGTTATAATTTCGCTATGAAACTGAAAAATTTGTTATTTGACGAAACGGCGGTAAAAAGAGCGCTCACGAGACTTTCTTACGAGATATTCGAGAGGGCTAACAACATAGAAAACACGGTGCTTGTCGGAATTAAGACGAGAGGCGTTCCGATTGCGGAAATTATCAGCGAGAACCTCGCGAAAAACTCGGGTGTTAAAGTACCCGTTTTAGAACTCGATATCACCCATTACAGAGACGACGTAAAAAGGGAAATCGAAGTGCAGGATACCCTTAAACGCTCGGACGTCGAGGGGAAAGACGTCATACTCGTAGACGACGTTTTGTTTACGGGCAGAACGACGAGGGCGGCTATCGACGCGGTATTTTCGGCAGGCAGAGCGAGCAGCATAAAACTTGCGGTGCTTGTGGACAGAGGACACAGGGAACTGCCGATAAGAGCGGACTTCGTAGGTAAAAACGTACCGTCGTCGATGAGAGAGAAAATTATAGTAAAACTCGAAGCGACGGACGGCGAGACGAGCGTCGGAATTTACGAATAACGATTAAAACACGATTAAAACATAAAATATGGGGCTGTAAAAAAACACAAAAAAGAAAAAGGTCACGTTTATTATCTGAAAAAGGATAAAATGTGACCTTTTTAATTAAAATACTCGCCTTCTCCTTCGGGGAAGGTGGCGAATCGAGCGGCTTTCCGCGAAGG
>CALGVF010000333.1 GCA_937920115.1 uncultured Clostridia bacterium | reverse complement strand
GGTTAGAGGACTTCGTCCGCGAAACAGATAAGAGTTTTTATTGTTTTACTTCATTTCCTGTTTTATTTTTACAATTTCTCGATTTCTACGAAATAACGGTAAACCGCCGCAGTCCAACCCATCATCGGCATCGTTTCGTATTCGCTCGTCACCGCTATTTTTCCCGTCAACGCGTCGTACTTTTCCCACAGTCTGCCCGTTTCGTCAAATACCTTTCTCGCTACCGTAACGTATTTGTCCGCAATTCGCTTCGCGTCGTCGTCAAGCCCGATATTTTTAAGCCCCATGTACGCGAGACAGGTCGCCGCAGGCCACATGCACGGATAGTCCCATTGATAAAATAAATCGTCGTCGCGATTTTCGCAAGCCGAAAGTCCGTATTCGAGTTCGAGTCTCTTTAATACTTTCAACGCCCCCTCTTTGTCGTTCGATACCCCGAACGCGTAAGGGTAGAGCGAAGCCGCGGATAAAATCACCGAGTGCTTGCCCATCACGAAATTATAGTCGAGATAAATACCGTCTTTCGTCAGATAGTATTTATTCATAAGTTCTTTTCTTTTTTCGGCGGCTTTGTCGAACTCTTCCGCTTCTCCGTCGCGATTTAAAATACGCAGCATTTCTGCGGTCTTCACTTCCATATCGTATAGAATACAGTCTAAGTCGAGATGCGAAAATTCGTGAGCGGCAATGCGGCTTTTCGGCGTTTTGAAACGCATGTTGAAATCGAGTCCGCTTTCGGCTATCGCCATAATATCGCCGCCTATCGTGAGTTGTTCTTCCTTTGTTTCGCCGCTCTCGCAGACTCTGCCGTGATGCCATTCGTAATTGCGTATAATGTCGGCTTCGACTCCGTTGTTTCTGTAAGAATTAAGTCCGATTTCGTTCTTGCGTTCCGTTTCCCAAAACTTGTATTCTTTCAGTATTGTTTCGATATAATCGTCGATAATCGACTTATCGCCCGACTTTTTGTAGTATTCGTATACCATTTTCGTAAAAAACGGCGGTTGCGACCTGTCGGTAATATAGTTCGCGTTCGGCATAAACCCGAGTTTGTTTATGAACTTCGATATGTTGTCGATATTGTATCTCGCCTGTTCCGAGTACCCGTCGAGCATAAGTCCTATATTTATAAAATATGTATCCCAATAGAATATTTCGGTGTAAACGTCCGTCGCGCACGGCGAAACGTAGGGGTGGTCTACTTTCACGTCGCCTGCGAGTTTCTCGGCTGGGTGGAAAGTTTTAGTCCAATTTTCTCTTATGTATAACGATACTTTATCCATAAAGTTTATATCTCTTTTTATATTTTATCGGCGTTAAAAATTAACCGATTAAAACCGTTTTATGCGTTTAATCGACTTATAGCCGACTTTAATACGGTAGACTGTAAAAAATGAAATCTATTTTGATTTTAGCGACAAATAGCCTTTATTTCAAAAAACAAGGCAATATCTATTTATCTTGCTTTCCCCTTTGGGAAAAGTGGATTTTGCGAGCGGAGCGAACAAAAGACGAGAGAGGTCTTGTTTGCCGAGAACGTTGCGGGTATCATACATTGTTTGCGTTAATGACCTCTATCGTCTTGACTTCCATTTCATTCCGTCAAGACACTTTCCCCAAAGGGGAAAGCAAGAATGGTCAGAAATTTTGCTCACTTCGTTTACAAATGCAACTCTCTTCATAGAGGAAAGCAAGTGGAAGTTGTTTTTACTGTAAAAAAAGACTACATTTCTATTTTTCGGTTAGATTTGTAGTCTTTCATTTTTTTATTGTCTGTGAATAATTTTACAATCAATATAACTTGATTTTTTCCTCGATATAGGAAACAAGTTCGGATATGGGAAGTCTGATTTGTTCCATCGTGTCTCTGTCTCTCACCGTAACCGTGTCGTCGCTGAGAGTATCGAAGTCTACCGTCACGCAGTACGGAGTTCCGATTTCGTCCTGACGGCGATAGCGTTTGCCGATAGAACCCGCGTCGTCGTAAGTACACATAAAGTGACGGCAAAGTTCTCTGTAAATCTCGGTCGCCTTTCCGCCGAGTTCCTTTTTCTGTAAGGGAAGAACGGCGACTTTATACGCGGCAAGAGCGGGGTGGAAGTGCATAACCACTCTCGTTTCGCCGTTTTCGAGCGTTTCCTCGTCGTAAGCCTCGGATAAAACGGCGAGCATAAGTCTGTCCGCTCCGATAGAATATTCGACGACGTAGGGAATATACTTCTCGCCCGTAATCGGGTCGACGTAGAGCATGCTCTTGCCCGAGTATTCCTGATGGCGGGAAAGGTCGTAGTTCGTTCTGTTGTGAATACCGTTGAGTTCCGACCAACCGATGGGGAAGAGGTACTGAATATCGCACGCGCATTTAGCGTAGTGAGCGAGTTTTTCGTGGTCCTTAAATCTCAGATGTTCGGGTTTGAAGTTGAGCGAAGTAAGGAAATCGAACGCCGCTTTCTTGAATTTCTCGTAATATTCTATATCCGTTCCTTCCTTGCAGAACCATTGATGTTCCATCTGCTCGAACTCAATCGTTCTGAAAATGAAGTTGCCGGGGGTGATTTCGTTTCTGAACGCCTTGCCTATCTGAGCGATTCCGAACGGAACTTTCGCTCTCGTCGAACGCTGAACGTTCTGGAAATTCACGAACTCGCCCTGAGCCGTCTCGGGACGGAGATAAATTTTATTCTGCGAATCTTCGGTAACGCCCCTCGAAGTCTCGAACATAAGGTTGAAGTTTCTTATCGGCGTCCAATTAAACTTGCCGCAAATCGGGCATTTGATTTTGTGTTCGTCGATGTACGCCTGCATTTCTTCCTGAGTCATCGCGTCTACGTCTACCGTTCCTTTCGAGTAATTTTCGATAAGGTTGTCCGCTCTCTGACGGGTTTTGCACTCTTTGCAGTCCATTTTCGGGTCGGAGAAACTCGCGGTGTGACCCGAAGCCTCCCAGACTCTGCTGTTCATAAGTATCGCCGCGTCAACGCCGTAGGAATTTTCGCTCTCCTGAACAAACTTTTTCCACCATGCACGCTTGATATTGTTCTTTATCTCAACGCCGACCGGACCGTAATCCCATGTATTGCCCATTCCGCCGTAAATATCGCTTCCGGGGAAAATAATGCCTCTCGCTTTGCATAAGTTTACTATCTTGTCCATAGTAACGGCTCTTTTTTCTTCCATAAAACACCTCTCGGGGAGTCTCGGGGCAAAATCGCCCTCAACGCCCATAATCTTTATTTATTTTATGCTTTTAACGCCTTAAAGTCAAGCGGAGAGGGGAGCGAAAATAAAAAAAGTATTCAAACCGCCTTTTTATAATTGTAAAACGATTGTAAAATGCGGAAGATTGTGCTAAAATAATGTTATAATGTAAAATAGAAACGTTATACGGAGACATATATGGAAGCGAAAAATTTTATCGAAGAAATAATAAACGGCGAACTCGAAAGCGGAAAAACGACCTGCGTTCATACGAGATTCCCGCCCGAACCGAACGGCTATCTGCACATAGGACACGCCAAGTCCCTTTGCCTTAACTTCGGCACGGCGGAAAAATACGGCGGGCTTTGCAATCTCTTCTTCGACGATACCAACCCTTCCAAGGAAAAGACCGAATACGTCGAAGCGATAAAAAAGGACATCGAGTGGCTCGGCTTTAAGTGGTACGAAATTCACTATGCGTCCGACTTCTTCGACGTGATATACGAAAAAGCCGTCAAACTTATAAAGGACGGCAAGGCGTTCGTGTGCGACCTGAGTGCGGAAGAAATCAGTAAAACTAGAGGAACGCTCACCGAACCCGGTCAGGAGAGTCCGTACAGAAACAGAAGCGTAGAGGAAAACCTCGCTCTTTTCGAGGGTATGAAAAACGGCGAATTTGCCGACGGCTCCAAAGTTTTAAGGGCGAAAATCGATATGGCTTCGCCTAATATAAATATGAGAGACCCCGTAATTTACAGGGTTTTGAGGGCAACGCACCACAGGACGGGCAATAAATGGATAATCTATCCTATGTACGATTTCGCCCACCCCATCTGCGACTCCATGCAAGGCGTTACCTATTCCCTTTGCACCCTCGAGTTCGAGGACCACAGACCCCTTTATAATTGGGTCGTCGAGAATACGGGCGTGGAGCATAAGCCGAGACAGATAGAGTTCGCGAGACTCAACATTACGAACACCGTAATGAGCAAGCGTTATCTTAAAAAACTCGTCGAGGACAAGGCGGTAACGGGTTGGGACGACCCGAGAATGCCGACCCTTACGGGACTTCGTGCGAGAGGCGTTCCCGCGGAGGCTTTAAAGAATTTCTGCGAGGCGATAGGCGTGTGCAAGGCTAATTCGGAAATCGAAGTCGGCTATTTCGAGCATTTCATAAGAGATTATCTCAACATTCACGCCGAGAGGGCTATGGCTGTTTTCGAGCCTGTCAAGGTCACGCTTACCAACTTCCCCGAGACTTCGGAAGAGGAAAACTTTGAAATCAACCCGAACGACGAGTCGGCGGGAACGAGAAAAATCACCATATCGAAGCATATCTATATCGACGCCGAGGACTTTTCGCTGAATCCGCCGCCAAAGTATTTCAGACTTAAAAAAGACGGCTACGTCAGACTCAAAAACGCGTATATAATTCATTGCGACGACGTAAAATTAAGAGAGGACGGAAGCGTGGAGGAACTCCTTTGCAGTTACGTTCCCGAGTCGAGAAGCGGCAACGACACGAGCGGCATCAAGGTGAAGGGCGTTATTCATTGGGTGAACGCCGAAACCGCCGTCGACGCCGAAATCAGAAAATACGACTATCTTTTGAAAGACGCCGAATATTCGGGGCAGGACTTCTCGGAGCGTATGAACTACGACAGCGTTCATGTATACAACGGAAAAGCCGAGCCGTACCTTGCCGAAGTCGCAAGCGGAACTTCTTTCCAACTCATGCGTAAGGGCTACTATAAGAAAGTCGTAGAGGACGGAAAACTCGTTTTGTCGGAAATTGTTTCCCTTAAAGACAGTTTTGTTATAAAAAAGTGATTGACAAACTATAATTTAGGGTGTATAATGATATTTAAGGAAAAGTAGGAGACGTTTTTATGTACTTTGTAGTTGACGGTCTTTTGATAGGGCTGTTCGTTCTCGTTCTCTATACGAGCATAAGACGGGGTTTGTCCGGACATTTCGTGTTCGGGATATTGAGAACGCTCATAGGTATCGCCGCAGGCGGCGCTACCGTTTTCGGCGTGTATATGCTTATGACCCACTTCTCCTGGCTCGATTATATGGCTGACGGAGTGGTTAAATTCTTCGGCGAAATCAGATTTACGCTCGGCGGCGTGCTTACGAACGATACGTACAGGCTCGTCTGCGGCATAATCGCGTTTTTGCCTTTCGCGTTGATATTCTTTATCGTCGGCTATCTTATCGGAACGAAACTTATCTGCGGACTTATAATTCTTATCTTCTATCCGCTGAGAAAACTCAGAAGCAACAGCAAGATATTCAGATTTTTGGATAACATCTTGGGAATAACGATAAACCTTGCGTTGTACGCGGCTGTCGTTTTGGGAGTGTTCGCGGGCGTTTACGTATTCAACTATGAGAAAAAAGACGTTACTGCCGACGACGGAAGCAAGAAAATCGAGTACGTTTTGAGAGACGACGTCTCCGACCTCTCTATGGTTAAGGACGACAAGATTATGTCGAGAACTATTCATAATCTCACCGCTCCTATGCTGAACGGTTTAAACGAAAGTTTCACCGCCGCGCCGATAGGGTCTTATCTCTACGAACATAACCCGATATTCCTTATAAATAACGGTTACGTTTACGATATGATTTATAACGCCGCAATCAAAAAATAAAAATGCTTTTTCCGCGTCTCTTTTCGGGTCGCGGAATTTTTTTTATAATTTTCACGTTGAAACGCTTGATTTCTTGGAGGCGACGGGGTATAATATTAGCAGTTGAAAGGTTAGATTGCTAACAGTCAACTGAAATATTTGCTAAAAGAGGCGATTGAAATGAAAAGTTTTAAAACGGAATCGAAAAGAGTGCTTGATTTAATGATTAACTCCATCTACACTCACAAGGAGATATTTTTAAGGGAGTTGTTATCGAATTGCAGCGACGCTATCGACAAATTATATTATAAGGGTCTGAAAGAAGGGCTTTCGGGTCTTACGAGAAACGATTTTTATATCAAAATTACCGCGGATAAAGAAAACGGCGTTTTGAAAATCGCGGATAACGGTATCGGTATGACCGCGAAAGAACTCGAAGAGAACTTAGGTACTATCGCGAAGAGCGGTTCGTTCGACTTCAAGGCGGCGAACGCGGACGCCAAAGAAAAAGACGACGTAAACGTAATAGGTCAGTTCGGCGTAGGTTTCTATTCGGCGTTCATGGTTGCGGACAAGGTCGAAGTTTATTCCAAGGCTTTCGGCTCGGACGAAGCGAACGTCTGGACGAGCAACGGAGCCGAGGGCTACGATATTCAGCCTTGCGAAAAAGCCGACAGAGGTACGGAAATAGTCCTTCATTTAAAGAAAGACACCGACGACGATAAATTCAGTAAGTTCCTCGAAGAATACGAGATAAGAAGTCTCGTCAAGAAATATTCCGACTATATCCGTTACCCCATTAAAATGGACGTGACGAAGTACAAGGAACTCACCGAAGAGGAGAGAAAAGAGGGCAAGCAAGCCGAATCTTACAAGGAAGAGACTACGCTCAACTCGATGATTCCTATATGGAAGAAAAATAAAAACGAGGTCACGAAAGAGGAGTACGATTCTTTCTATAAGGACAACTTCTTCGACTACGACGACCCGCTCAAATACATTACGATAGATACCGAAGGTGCGGTAAGTTATAAGGCTCTTCTGTATATTCCGTCGAGGGTTCCTTACGATTATTACAGCAAGAACTACGAAAAAGGTCTTAAACTCTACACGGACGGCGTGCTTATCACCGATAAATGTTCCGAACTTTTGCCCGATTATTTCAGTTTCGTGAAAGGTCTCGTGGACAGCGAACTCACGCTTAACATTTCGAGGGAGACCATTCAGCAGAGCAGACAGATTTCGCTTATCGAATCGAATATCGAAAAGAAAATCAAGAAAGAACTTCTCGATATGCAGAAAAACGACCGCGAAACGTACGATAAATTCTTCAAGAATTTCGGACTTCAACTCAAATACGGTCTGTACAGCGGTTGGGGTATGAATAAGGAAGTTTTACAAGATTTGATAATGTTCAAGTCGGTAAAACTCGGCAAATACGTTACTTTAAAGGAGTACGTAGACGGCTTCGGAGCGGAGCAGAAATACATTTATTACGGTACCGCCAAGACGGAAGCGGCTGTCAAGGCTTTGCCGCAGAGCGAAAAAATACTCGACCTCGGCTACGATATTCTCTGTTTTGCGGATGACGTAGACGAATTTGCGGTCAAGATGCTCGGCAAATACGAAGAGAAAGAATTTAAGAACATTCTCGACGAGGACATAGGCGTTTCCGAGGCTGACGAGAAGAAGAACGAGGACGAAAAGGAACTTTTGGGAGCGATAAACGAGGCTCTCGGCGGCAAAGTGTCGAAAGTTAAAATCTCCTCGGTGCTGAAATCTCACCCCGTGTGCCTGTCGTCCGAGGGCGAAGTATCGATTGAAATGGAAAAGGTACTTTCGCAGATGCCGGGAGCAGAAAACGGAATGGGCGCTAAGGCGAACAAGGTTCTCGAAATCAACGCCGACCACCCGATATACGCTAAGATAAAGGCGGCGTACGAAGCGGACAAAGAGTCTGTAAAGGCGTATGCGGACGTACTTTATCAGACGGCAAGACTTGTTGCGGGACTTCCCGTAGAGGACGCGACGGCTCTCACGGACGAGTTGTTCGGACTTCTGGCGAAATAACGCAATAATGCTGTAATGCGTGGCTGACAAATAAATCTTGCTTTCTCCGAAGAGGGGAAAGCGAGC
>CALGVF010000332.1 GCA_937920115.1 uncultured Clostridia bacterium | reverse complement strand
AACACTTTTGCTGTCGGTTTGTTGCGGCTTTCCGCGGCTTAGTACGTTTCTTTTCCTAATTTATTCAGGGTTTTTATTTTATGTCCGTAAGTTTGTACGTTGACTGCGTGTGCGGCAACTACGTCGGGGCGATTGCCGAAGACGGTAGACTTGTCGAATACAGAGTCGAGAAGAAAAACAACGCAGTGCCGATAGGCAGCGTGTTCAAAGGAAAAGTCGAAAACGTTCTCGGCGGTATGCAGGCGGCGTTCGTCAACGTGGGGCTTAGTCGCAACGGCTACCTCTCCGCGGGCGATATGCTTATGGATAAAAGCGAAATCGACGGCAAAGTCGAAATCCCGTCCGTTTTAAACCTTAATCGCGGCGACGAAATAATGGTTCAGGCGGTCAAAGACCCCGCGGGAACTAAGGGCGTGAGACTTACTTGCCACGTTTCCTTTGCGGGCAGATACGTCGTTTTTTTGCCGACTTTTTCGTTTGTCGGCGTTTCCCGTAAGATAACCGACGAGAAAAATCGCGACAGACTGTTAAAGATCGCTCGGAAAGTCTGCCCCGAGGGGAAAGGACTTATCGTCCGCACGGCGGGCGAGAACGTTTCTAACGGCGACATTAAAAGAGAGGTTAAGTATTTTGCCGCATTGTACGAGGAAATCGAAAAGAAATTCGCGGCGGCGAAGAGCGGAACCTGTATTTACGAAGAGGGTAACGTGGGCATGCGGCTCCTTCGCGACGTCTACAACGACGACGTGGAAAAATTCGTCGTGTCGGATAAAGATTTATTTAACGAACTATTAAAATATGCCAAAAAACTCGATTCGGGGCTTAAAAAAGTACTGAAATACTACGATAAAAAGACGGATATGTTCGAGTATTACGGTCTTAACTCGGACGTCGAAAAAATGCTCGACGGCAGCGTTTCGCTTAAAAACGGGGCGTATATCGTAATCGATAAGACCGAAGCGATGACCGTAATCGACGTAAACACGGGCAAATTTACGGGCGAGGACAACCTCGAAGACACCGTTTTCGAGACGAATATTCTCGCGGCGAAAGAAATTGCCGCTCAACTTAGGCTCAGAAATATCTCGGGCATAATCGTGGTCGATTTCATAGATATGGAAAGTCCCGAACACAGGAGCGAACTTCTGAGAGTCCTGTCGGAAGAGTTGAAATCGGACAGAGAACGCTGTCAGGTTATAGGAATGACTCCGCTCGGACTCGTGGAAATCACCCGTAAAAAAAGGCGTAGAGAAAGTCTATCGATGCTCGTAAAAGATTGCCCGTACTGCCAAGGAACGGGGAAAATCGAGTCGAACGACTACATAGTCATGCGAATCAGAACCGCCCTTATGGACTTGTTCGCCGATGGGTACGAAAACGCGAAAATCGACTTAAATATCGAGATTTGCGACTATATTCTTGCAAAAAAAGCCTTAAAAAAGGACGTGGAGGCGATATGGAAAGGCAAAAGGGTGTACCTTATTCCGCATAAAACCTATCACCAACAGTTTTTTATAATAAAAGGAGACAATGCCACGGCGATGGACGTACCCGACAAAGCGGTGCTTCTCGTCTGACGGTCCGATAATTTATGAACGAATTGACTTTGAATACGGCGTTTAAGATAAACGCCTACGACGTGTACGACAGAATAAAACCGTCGGCGATTTTCGACGAATTTCAGAACGCCGCTTCACTGCACGCCGATAAATTAGGCGTGGGATTCGACGATTTGA
>CALGVF010000331.1 GCA_937920115.1 uncultured Clostridia bacterium | reverse complement strand
GGCTTACGGCAAGTCGTTCGAGGATATGAAAAAGGACGTTTCCTCGGAAGTCAGCGGTACCATGAGATTTTACGCGAGGTGGACTTATAACGTAACGGTCGAGGCTCCCGAAGGCGTGACGGTTACTTCGTCCATGCCCCGTTCGATGTTGGAGGGCGGCGAAATAATACCGCTCGACGCGAACAACGGTTTCGGTTTCGTTATCGGAACTACGGATAAATGGGTAGGAAAACCCCGCTATAAGTCGTTTATCAGACTAAAAGACAGTTCATATACCGAAATAACCTCGGCGTTTTCGGCGGCGAGTCAGGAGAACGGATACTTTGTTTCGTCCGAGATTTTAAGCGGGTACGACAGCGGATATATATACGTAAAAGTATACGCCGACGACCTCGAATTCTCGGTTGGCGACGACCCGAGATACGACGGTTCGGCTCTTTACACCGACGGAATATACACGGTAACTTACAGCGTGAATTACGGATCGGAAGACGAGATTTCGGACTTCGCATTCGATTTCGATTCGGAATTGCCGAAAGATACGTCGCTAAGATTGTTCTATCAGAAAGACGGAGTAAGCGTATGGGCGGGAAGTTACGTTCTTTCCTCGGCATCGGGCAGCGTTACGATAAGCGAGTTCGTTTCTATGGGCGGTTCGACTCAAACGCTTATGGCGGCGAGAGAATCGGCGGTAAGCGAGAGGTTTATACTCGTCGTAACGCTTCCGAACAATACCAACGGCTTTGGAATTAACTCGGCGACGAAATGCACGATTAAAGTTAAAAACTACGCCTATAAGTCGATTATCTCCGATTACGGCTCTATCGAAAGGGTTGGTAGCGACAAGCCGAAAGAGACTGACGACTACGTAAGCGAGGAGTACACGCTTCTGCCTGCGGTTATATTGAACGCGGCGTATAGTAACGGCACCTTGTCTTTCACCGCGACGGGAACGCCCGACGAAAACGTGGTCGACCGTCGTCACAGCGGCGTATATTATATGTGGCGAATAGACAAAGTAGGCGGCGGGTATATAGGAACGGAAACGTTCGCGTCGTTCGGAAGCGAAGTAGTGAGGACGACGGACGCGATATATTATTCGGCGACGAAAGGAAGCAGTATAACGATTTCGGAGAGTTTAAGCGGATACAGAGTATCGCTTCTCGAAGTTCGGAACATAAAGCAGCCGTCGGAGTCGTATGAATTAGCGATACTGACAGACTTTTGACGAATTGAATAATTATTACAAACCTTAAAAGAACAGCAACAGACAAGGCTTTCTAATTTTTCGCTTCCTCCTTCGGGGGAAGGTGTCAACGAAGTTGACGGAAGAGGTCAAAATTCAAAACGTTTAGAACGCTCGAAAAGCCTTTAACGCATAAGACCTCTCTCGGCTTTTGCTCGCTTCGCTTGCAAAATCCACTCTC
>CALGVF010000330.1 GCA_937920115.1 uncultured Clostridia bacterium | reverse complement strand
TTACCGTGTCGGGCAAATAGACTTTGACTAACGTCTTATTGCCGCTATCCGATTTATTGAATGCGTTTGCACCTATTGCCGTTACCGCCGCTTTTCCGTTCGTTCCGTCGTTGTACTCCGCAAGCACCGTCACTTCGGCTGAACTTCCTTCATATCCCGTTACTTTGTAAGTTTCCGTTGCCGTATCGTATTCGTATATTACGCCGTTGGTTTCGAATGTTTCGTCCGCTTCGCAATATTTACATTTGCCGCTCTCGTCGTATTCGTGAGCGGGTTCGCCTTTGTAAATTCCGCCGCTTGCGTTGAATCTCCACTCGCCGCACTTAGGCGTTGCGTCGTCGGCTACTTTGTAATACACTTCACCCGTAAGAAGTTTGTCGTCTTGAAGCGACGGCGTTCCCGACGCTCCGTTTACGAATAATCTTACGACCGCTACCGCAGAAGCCTTATCCGTATTGAATTGAGTGACGTTCGTCGAAAATGCGTTGCTTACGATAACGGTTTCAAGGCTTGTGCAGTTGAAGAAGTTGTTGTTTCCGTATCTCGTCGAGAACGTATTACCGTCTACCGTAACGCTATAAGGTCTCGTTACCGTCTCGCTGTAATTCAAAGTTTTAACGCCCGTCATAGAGACGTATTTAAGATTTGTACAACCCATAAATACGCTGCCGTCTAATTCGGTTACGCTTTCGGGCAATACAACTTTCGTTATAGCGGTATTGTTATGGAACGCGTAAAGTTGAACGTACGTTACTTTCGCCTCTCCGTTCGTTCCGTCGTTGTATTTTTCAAGTATGGTAACTTCGGAAAGTTTGAGCGACCTGTTGTCAGCCACGTAATACGCGTTATTACCGCTGTCATAACCGTACGTTACGCCCATCGTGTTATACGCTCCGCAAAGAGAACATTTACCGTCTGCGAAATCGTGTTCGCTTGCTCCGCGAACTACGTTTCCGTTCTCGTCGAAGTTCCATTCGAAGCACTTAGGCGTTTCGGTATCGGCAACTTTATAGTAAACCTCTCCCGTAAGAAGTTTGTCGTCTTGAAGCGACGGCTTTCCGCTCGCTCCGTTTACGAATAATCTTACAACCCTTGTAACGTTCGTACTGTCGGAACCGAATTGGGAGACATTCGACGAAAATGCATTGCTTACGATAACGGTTTCGAGACTCTTACAATCGTGGAAGTTATTGTTTCCGTATCTCTTTCCGTATGGTCTCGTTGTTTCTCCGTAATTCAAAGCCTTAACTCCGACCATAGAAACATATTTAAGGTTTTCACAATACATAAATACGCTGCCGTCCAAGTCTGTTACGGTAGACGGGAAAATAACTTTCGTTATAACCTGATTGTTGTAAAACGCTTTATACTTAACGTACGTTACGTCGTGTTCGCCGTTCTTTCCGTCGTTGTATTTTTCAAGTATAACTACTTCGCTGTTAGTTCCCTTGTAGTCCGATACGTAATACGCTTTTATACTTTCGTCGTATTCGTATACCACGCCGTAAGTCTCGATAGGTTTAATCGCTCCGCAGTTTTTACATACTCCGTCTTCGCCGTAGTCGTGAGCCGATTTCCCTTTTACGATTTCACCGTTTTCGCCAAAATTCCACTCTAAGCACTTAGGCGTTTCCGTATCGGCTACTTTATAGTAAACTTCTCCCGTCAGGAACTCGTTGCCCGGGTAGTCCGGCGATTTGTTTACATACTTAAACGTACTTTCTTCTTTCGAACCGTTTACGTAAATTACAACAGTCGGGGCGACAGTCTTACCGTGCATCTTAAACTGTTGGGTATCAAGTTGGAAATCCTTGTTGACTATAACCGTAGTAATCTTTTCGTTGTTTATAAAGTTATTGATTTCCGTAAGACTCGTAACGCCCGTCATCGAAATGTATTCGAGGTTGGATGCCGATTGGAAAGAATTGCCCTTGAAATCGGTTACACTGTCGGGAAGAATTATCTTTTTGACGGTAGTTCCCCACGGACATTCTTTCGCAACGTACGTTACTTTTGCCTCGCCGTTCGCTCCGTCGTCCCACGTTCCGAATACGTTTACCGTTTCGCTCGTTCCCGTATATCCCGCAACGTAATAAGTCTTCGTCGTCGAGTCGTACTTGTAACTTACGCCCATGGCGTCCTTTTTACCGCATTTGCTACAAACGCCGTTTTCGAAGTTATGAGCGGCTGCTCCCGCGTTTATTTCGCCGTTCTTATAGTTCCACTCTAAGCACTTCGGAGTATCGTTATCGGCAACTCTGTAGAATATTGCTCCCGTGAACATATTGTTCGCGTCGCTCGTTACCGCCGTAATATCGCTCTCTTTTACCGTTCCGTCAACGTAAAGATTTACGTGCGGCGGTTCGCCGTCGGTAGTCTTGAACGCCTGACCTTTGAGATTGAATTTTTTGCCGATTATTACGGTCTTTAATTTGAAGCAGTTCAGGAATGCGTTGCCGTTGCCCAATTCTTCCACGCCTCTCATTTCGACGTATTCGAGATTATCGCACTTGAAGAACGCATTATCGCCTATCGTCTTAACTGTATCCGCTAAAACAACCTTAGTTATCTTTTTGTTTTCGTTAAAGGCATTTTGTCCGATATACGTTACGGGTTTCTCGCCGTGCGTTCCGTCGTTGACTTTACCGGCTATGGTTACTTCCGTAGCCTCGCCTTTATATTTTACAACGTAATACACGTCGTTTCTGTCGTAACAGTATTCGACGCCGTCTATTTCGAAAGACACGAACTGTTCAAGCGCTCCGCAGTTAACGCATACGCCTTTAACGTAATTGTGCGCACCCGTTCCACGGATTATCGTGAACACGTCGTCGCCGTCATAGTTCCAACTGTCGCAAGTCTTAACTACGTCGTTTCTATATGCAACTTCGCCCGAAAGAAGTTCGTTTCTGTCGGAAGGATTATAGATAAAC
>CALGVF010000329.1 GCA_937920115.1 uncultured Clostridia bacterium | reverse complement strand
TGCGATCGCAATAACAAAAGAAATGTTCGCATATAACGGCGACGGCGAAATTACGTTTGTATACAAAGCAAAGGGAGCCGAAACGTTTGAGGAAACCGCTCCCGTAAAAGCGGGCGAATACGTCGTAAAGGTATCCGTTGCAGCCACGAGCGAGTGGAAAGAAGTTGAAAAAGAATTTGATTTTGCCATTGCAAAAGTTACTCTTTCAAGCGTCGAAAAGGCATTTGAAGTCCCGTATGATGGAGCAACTACCGAATTTGATTTGACAAGCAAAATCACCGAAAAAGTTGCGGGCGACGATATTAGTCTCGTTGTCGAAATGAACGGGGTTACAGTGGGTAGCACTGTAAAAGAAGTGAAAATTACGGGCGATGACGCTTGCAACTATACTTTCGATAATACCAAATTGTCCGTTGAAATTGGCAAGGCAGTCGTCAATATCGGTAATATTCAATTTGAAACGCAATATAAGAGCGGGGCTTGGAAGACCGCCTTCCCGCTTGCGGCAGGCGACGGCGTCGTTGAAAAAGACGGCGTACTCGAAGACGTATCTTTTGAAGTTCTTCAAGACAACAAGGCTGATTGGGCAAACGGCAAATCGTACGCTCTTTACACCGAGAACGCAACGGAAGCAAGCAATATCGAGAGAGTAAGACTCGTCGGTACGGACGCAGGCAATTATACCTTTGTGTGCGACGAAGACGGCAACCTCGGCGCAACGCTCAAATGCACAATCAAAGAAACTATAATCGACGCTAATCTTGACACGAGCAATGATTACGACTGGGGCGGACTCATTGTTGACAACGTCACGTTTGCGAACAAAAAATTGGTTGTCGGTGGAGGTCAAGGCGAAATCACCGACGAACTTATTGCCGCCGAAAACAATTTCAAGCAGCTCGAATTCGTGATGTACGTCCGCGGCACGGAAATCATTATTGCGAAAGGCACTCGCATTTTGTGGCATGACGCCGATTTAGATCACGTATATACAGGTTGCAAACTTACCCCCGTCAGCGGCGGCCCTGCAAATCTTGAAATTAACCTTCTTAAAAACGTAGATGGCTACACCGACGAAAACGGCTACTGGATTTGCGAGCAAACCGAGGTCGAACTCACTCTCAAAGTGAACGAAACAACAAATCCGGCAGAGGCAAATCAAGATTTGTTTGACGAATGTCTTGTTCAGGCAGGATACGCGCTCGTTAAATATACGCACAGCGCCGAAGATGCTGGCGGTATGAATGTGGAACTTACCGAAGGCGCAACCGGAACAATCGAAACGCACGTTTATGGTTTTGTCAATGGTAAATTTACCGAACTTACGCTTAACGGAGGCAGTTACGACGTGACGGAGGGACAAACTTACTACATCGTCGTATACGTAAAGACTGCCGGTACGGGCAACGCTCAAATCGTTTTGATGGGTTGAGATAACTTTATAGAATAATAATGAAATAGAATATCTTTTCAAAGCCGCTTTTTCGGGCGGCTTTGAAACTTTCGATTCAAGGAGTAGGAAATGAAAAGGAAAATTAACATAATTCTCACGTTTTTGTCGGTATTCATTCTTCTTTTTTCGCTTGCGGCTTGCCGCAGTAAAAAAGACGACAAAACGGTAAACAATTTGTCGGGCGATTGCGGTTTTACCGCCGAAGGCGAATTTGCGGAAGGCAGTACGCTCGTCGTTCAACCGCTTCAGGAAGCGACGGACGAACAAAAGGCGTTGATTGCCGCAAAAGACATTTGCGTAGACAACAATATGCAAGTCTATGACATTTCCGTGCAAAAGGATAACGCAAAAGTTCAGCCGAACGGAAAAGTGAAAATCACGCTTGATTTTGACGGCGATTCCCCTAACGGCTACACCATATTCCACTTCAAGAGCGACACGGAAATGGAAGTTCTGCCCGCAACCCTTGCAAACGGCAAATTATCCTTTGAAACGACGAGTTTTTCGGTGTTTATCATAGGCGAAAACAAACCCGAAGAATACAATTACAACATAACTTACAATCTTGACGGCGGTAGTTTTGCCGAAGGCGTTACCGCCCTTGCTTCTTACAGCAATGAAAGCGAATTTCCGCTTGCCTTGCCTACGCCCGAAAAGAGCGGCTACACTTTTAAGGGCTGGAAGAACGCTTACGACGTAGAAATGACCGAAATAACCGCCAATGTTCGTGGCGATATTACCCTTACCGCACAATGGGAAAAGAACGTGGAAAAAGAGTTCTTCCTGTTCCGCCTGGAAATGGATAAGGTCAACGATAACGACAACGACGTAAAGACGGTGGAATTTTATTCTATGAGAGTCAGCGACGGTAAAGGAGATATTTTAAAACCGAAAATCGACGGTTCATTTGAAAATAACGGTGGCGAGGGATTAAGAGTCTCCGTAGGCGGCGGAGCGTATGTCGAAATTTTATCCGATACGGCTTATAAAAACTGTACGGTAGGAACTCGAAACCAAGAAACGGGCAATCACGGTTATTGTTTCTACGACGGTTCTTTCAGCGGTAAAATATCGATAAACGATGACTATATGTTGTTCGTTTTGAAGAAAATCGGCGGCGAAAACGACCCCGAAAACCGTCTGGAAGCGGTTACGACCGACAATTTCCAAACGCTTAGCGAAGGCAGATATTTCGTCGTCAGAAAAGACGCGTATAACGCAGCCGTAGCAGCCGGAAAGAAAAACGACACGGGCGAATTGTATGAGGCTCTTTCGTATTTGTCCGAACCGCACGACGACGGAAACGACAATCCGGTTATTGACGATATTACGGCTTGTTACGAAATATGGATTCAATTTGAGACTTCGCTTAAACCTATGAATTAATTCGGACGTATTAAACGGTTCTGATTTTGTGAATACAAAAAAGAAAAACGGCTATCGGGACGTCGAGGCGCCGTCCCCTACGATTGTATAAAGTCAAAAGACAACAAAACGGGACGTCGCCTCGGCGTCCCGTTTTCTATTTTTACAGCTCGTTTACTTATTGCGTAAAACTTCTTATTATTATATAAAATCGCCGTTTTATCGGCTTATAGACTCACTTATTACCTTTATTGTCCTTTTCATCTCTGTTTATTACAGAAAACAAACCGTTCCTCTCGGGGTGCGTTATCGCTCCCAATATGTTCTCCTTTATCTTCTTGTTGTCTTTCTCCAAAGTCTTTAATAAGTCCTTTATGTACTGCCTTTTCGTATGCTTGTTCGCAGGACACGGATTATGTAAAATCGGCTTGCCCTTTATAAAACCCGATATTTCCTTTTCGCGAATATATATCATGGGGCGTATTACCGTTACGTTCTTCCTCTCCAAATGCGTGACGGGCGAAAAAGTCGAAAGTCTGCTCTCGTAGAAAAGCGAAAGAAACAGCGTTTCTATCAAATCGTCGGCGTGGTGTCCGAGGGCGATTTTATTACAACCGACTTTCACCGCCGTATTGTTCAAAGCCCCTCTTCTCATATTCGCGCACAGACTGCACGGGTTTGGTTCTTTTCTTACGTCGAACACGATTTTTCCTATCTCCGTAGGCTCGATAACGTATTCCACGTTCAATTCTTCGCATAATTTTTTCAAAGCCTCGACTTCGCCTTTATCGTATTCGAGACCCATATCGACGGTAATCGCGACCACCTCAAACTTTTTCGGGTAAAATCTCCGCATCGTGGCGAGAATATACAAAAGCGTTATGCTGTCCTTGCCGCCCGAAAGTCCTACGGCGATTTTGTCGCCCTCTTCTATCATGTCGTAATCTTCCGCCGCCCTTCTCGCTTTCGACAGCAATTTTTGAAGTTCCATACTACTCTCCGTTTGACTTAATTCAGTCGATATGATAAAATATATACTATGAAGTCAAAAAAGACAAGCGATTTTACACGCTTGCGGACAAAAATTTCGGAGGAATTATGGCAGAGGCGTTAGGTAAGTTTTTACTTGAAGTTTTCGGGAATAAAATAGTCGCTACGTTGTTCGTGTCGATGTTTCCGCTCATTGAATTGAAAGGAGCGATACCTATCGGCACGGGACTGTTTAAAATGAACCTTTTTGCGACCGCGGGAATCGCATATCTCGGTTCGACGATTATATCGGTCGCGGAATTTTTCCTGCTTATCCCCATTTTCAACCTATTGAAAAAAATCAAGTTCATTAAGAGACTTATAGAGAAAATCGAGGGAATATTCCAAAGAAAAGCCGAGGAAATAGCGAAGAAAACAGACGGTTCGCCCGAAAAAGAGGCGAGAAAAATAATGATGATAAGTCTGCTCGTATTCGTCGCCGTGCCTTTCCCCGTAACGGGAGTGTGGACGGGAACGGCTATCGCGGTATTTTTAGGACTTAAATTCAGAGAGTCGGTTTTACCTATCGCCGTCGGAAATTTAATCGCGGGAGCGATAATCACTCTGCTCACTTTCCTGTTCAAAGATTACGTAGATATAATAATTTACGCGTTGTTCGCGATAGCGATCGTAATGCTTATCGTGTTCATAGTAAAAATAGTTCGCTCGAAGCCCGTAGAATCCGTAAAACCCGTGGGACAATCGCCCAAAGCGGAACAATCGGAAGAAAAATAACATAGTATATATTAGCGACCGCAGCCGACTTAAACTCCTACGGTCTGACGGTTGCCGAGGTTATACTTATGAAGAACTGTGATTTGATAATCGGAGCGGTTATCGGCGCGGTAATAGCGGGAGCGGTTACGAAATGCCGAAAAGGCGAAGAAATAAACGTGTTTCCGTGTTGTTGCAAAGAAAAGCCGAAGAAAAAGCCCGACCCGTGTAAAGATTGCTATTACGAATTTTACGAAAGAAGACCTTGCAAATGAAAACGAGGCTGTCGCAAGAAAAACTTGCGGCAGCCCTTTTTATGTTTTCGTATTTTTATATTTTCAGTTATTTGTCGTTATTTTGTCGGGCGTTCCGTCCGTTTCCCGTTTCGGGAATAAATCGAAAACGCATTTTCTCGCTTCCTCCTTCGGGGGAAGTGGCAAAATAGAGCGTAAGCGAGATTTTGACGATAGGGGATAAAAACGCAAAGCAATAAAAAGTAGTAATTTATTGTCCCCTTCCGTCTCGGTTCGCAGTCGCTCGCCGAGCCACCTTCCCCGAAGGTGACGGCAAAAGGTAAATCGCAGTCAATGTTTTCCCCAAAAAAAACAAGAAATTACGTCTTCACCTAACCCGAAAAGAATCTTTTTTATTGGTTGCAATAGTTCTTTTCAACTATTCGGTATAGTTTCGTCGGGCGTTGTTCCCTCTTCCGTTATCGGTTGAGTCGGCTGAGACGGCTGAGGCGACTGCGGTTTATTTACCAACTTATACCAGACGAGAATAATACGAACCATGGTCTAACGGCGTATTTTTGACTAATACTGCGTTCTGCTCGCGGCTTATACGTTAAGTATTAACCCGCTCGCACGCCTTGTCTTAGCCTAAAAATACGCCGTTAGTTAGACTTGCTCGCAACCAAAACGCCGATATTTTCGATGATTTTTGGTAAAGGCGAGTGCAGACGTACT
>CALGVF010000328.1 GCA_937920115.1 uncultured Clostridia bacterium | reverse complement strand
CTGTTCGAGGTTTTGGACGAGCAGGAAGAGGTAAAAGCGGCTGACGAAAAGAAAATCGGACGGCTTAAAGGCGACGTGGAAATCGACGACGTGAGTTTCTCGTACGTTCCCGAAAGGAAACTTATCGAGCATTTCAACCTGTCGGTAAAAAGCGGTTTGAAGATAGCGATCGTAGGTCCGACGGGTTGCGGAAAAACCACGTTAATCAACTTATTGATGAGGTTTTACGACGTGACGGGCGGCGAAATACGCTACGACGGCGAGGGTATAAAAGGCTTGGAGAGAAAGTCTTTAAGGGCTAATATCGGCATGGTGTTGCAGGACACTTGGATAAGAAAAGCGAGCGTGTACGACAACGTGAGGATAGGCAGAAAATCGGCGAGCGACGAAGAGGTTATAAACGCCTGTAAACTCGCTTCGGCGGACGGCTTTATAAAGAGACTCGACAAAGGTTACGACTCGGTCATAAGCGAGGACGGCTTGTCGGCGGGTCAGAAGCAACTTATTTCAATCGCGAGAGTTATGCTTTGTCTGCCGCCTATGCTTATTTTGGACGAAGCGACTTCGAGCATCGACACTCGTACCGAAATGAAAATTCAGCAGGCGTTCGATACGCTGACGAGGGGCAAGACGAGTTTCATAGTCGCTCACAGATTATCGACGATTAAGAGTGCGGATATTATACTAGTTATGAAGGACGGCAACGTGATAGAACAGGGCAACCACGAATTCCTTATGGAAAAACGCGGTTTTTACTACGATTTATATAACAGTCAGTACGCAGGTTAAAAAATGGACGGCATAAAAGACAAATCAAAACGGGAAGAGAATACGAGTAGCGGCGGCTTTTGCGGCAGTTCGGGCGAAATGCCGTGCGGCGGTTTTTGCGGCGGACTGAGAGGAAAATATCCGCTTACGGGCAGAGAAAATCACCCCGAAAACACGGTCGTTAAGGTGGGAAACGCGACGATAGGCGACGGGGAGTTCGCCTTCATTGCGGGGCCTTGTGCTGTGGAGAACGAAAAGCAGATTGTCGAAACGGCGAAAACGATGAAAAAATCGGGCGTGAAAATTCTGAGAGGCGGAGCGTACAAGCCCCGCACTTCGCCATATTCTTTTCAGGGTCTCGGAAAAGAGGGGCTGAAACTTTTAAAAAAGGCGAAAGAGGAAACGGGGCTTGCGATAGTCACCGAAATCACCGATTTAAGGACTTTGGACTTATTCGACGGCGTGGATATGATACAAATCGGGGCGAGGAATATGCAGAATTTTGAACTTTTGAAAGAAGTCGGCAAATTCGGCAAGCCCGTACTTTTAAAAAGAGGTTTCGTCAACACCGTTGAGGAATGGCTCATGTCCGCCGAGTATATCGCCTCGAACGGAAGCCCCGATATCGTACTTTGCGAAAGGGGAGTGAGAACGTTCGAGACTCTCACGAGAAACACCCTCGATTTGGGGATAATTCCGCTCGTTAAGGAACTCACACGGCTTCCCGTGATAATCGACCCGAGCCACGCTTCGGGCAATAAAAAACTGATAAGACCTTTAACGCTCGCCGCAGCGGCTGTGGGAGCGGACGGGGCGATAATCGAGTGCCACGTTTCGCCCGAAAACGCCCTTTGCGACGGCGAACAGGCTATTACCCCCGAGGAATTGCGGGAAATAATCTCGGCGGCAGCGAAAGTCGGGGAGGCTTCGAGATGAATGCCGTCAGGATAAAAACTTCCAAGCCCTATGAAGTCGTCGTCTGCGATTCTTTCGCGGGGCTTAACGAGGAAATAGCGGAGATAACAGGCGACGGCGTTGCCTTTATCGTCTACGACAAAAACACGAAAAAACTGTTCTCTAAGGAGATTTCGGAAGAACTTTGCGACCTTCCGACGATTCCGCTTACGGTAAAAGCGGGCGAGGAGTGCAAGACTTTTGCGGAGTATAAAAGGCTTACAGGACTTCTCGCAAAATACGGGGCGGACAGGACGGACGTTTTGATTTCCGTCGGCGGCGGGGCGGTTTCCGACCTCGTCGGTTTCGTCGCGGCTACTTATAAGAGAGGAATAAAACACGTTATCGTTCCGACTACGATTTTGTCGGGAGCGGACGCGTCGATAGGCGGGAAAACCGCGATAGATTTACCCGAGGGGAAAAATCTCGTCGGGGCTTTTTATTCCCCGTCGCTCGTGTTTACGAACGTTTCGGCTTTCGATACGCTTGATGAAAAACAGGTCGAAAGCGGTTACGGCGAAATCATAAAGTACGCGTTTATAGACAAACGCATAAACAAGGAAGTTATCGCAAGGGGAGATCTGGAAGAAATAGTTTCTCTTTGCGTTGAAATAAAGGGCGAAATAGTCGAAAAGGACGAGTTCGAGAAAGGCGGCAGAGAAGTTCTCAATCTCGGGCATACGATAGGTCACGCATTGGAAGCCGAAAGGGACTTTTCTCTTTCGCACGGACTGTGCGTTGCTTTCGGAATCGATAAGATAATCGACATATCGGCGGACTTTTACGGATTAAGCGAAGAAAAAAAGCGTGAAATGAAAGACCTTTTACGTTCGTTTCCGTTCGATTTAAACGTGGGCGAAATCGACTATAAATCGCTCAGAAACAGAATACTGTCGGACAAAAAAATCGAGGGCGACTACATTAAATTCGTTCTCATAAAGGATATAGGCGACGTAAGGGTGGAGAGACTTCCCCTTACCGCCGTATGGAAATACGTGAGATGAACGCAGAAATCGTTTCCCAAAGCGTGAATATTATCGCCGTCGCCCCGCCGTCGAAATCGGTTTCGCAGAGGCTTATTTTAGCGGCGGCTTTGAAAAAGGGCGTAACGCTTGTAAAAAACGTCGGTATCGCCGACGACATTTCGGCTATGACGGGGTGCCTTAGTAGTCTCGGGGCGAAAATTACCTGTTCGGGCGACGATTTGACCGTCGAAGGTGTTAAAACTCTTCCCGAAAAGGTCGTTTTAGACTGCAAAGAAAGCGGAGCGACTTACAGATTTTTAATTTCCGTAGTCGCCGCTCTCGGCGTGAACGCGACTTTTACGGGCAGCGATAAACTTCTTTCCCGACCGCTCGGAAATCTCGTAAATGAACTTGAAAAACACGGCGAAAAGGCATGCGGCAATACTTTTTCGGGCAGAATATCGTCGGGCGAATACGTTATAGATACGAGCGTTACTTCGCAGACGGCGAGCGGTCTTTTGTTCGCTCTGCCGCTTATATGCGGCGTTTCGTCGCTTGATTTTACGGGTAAACCCGTGAGCGAAAAGTATCTCGATATGACTTATTCCGTTCTCGATTTATCGGGCATCAGATGCGAAAAGTCGGGCTATAAGACGATTATCGAGGGTAAACAGGCATATTTATTGCCCGATACGGTTGAGGTTTTCGGCGATTGGTCTGCGACGGCGTTTCTGCTCGTTATAGGGGTGGTATGCGGCTATGCTTCCGTTTCGGGGCTGTCGTTTACGGACGGTCAGGGCGATAAAGAGATAGTCGATATACTAAGGAGAATGAACGCCGATATTACCGTTACGAGCGATAAGGTCGAGACAAGAAAAGGGCAATTTAAAGGGGTTAGCGTAAATTGCGAGGATATTCCCGACCTCGTTATGCCGCTCGTCGCGGCGGCTGTGTTCGCCGAGGGGATAAGCGAATTTACGGGAATAGAGAGACTGAAATATAAAGAAAGCGACAGGGTCGAAAGTCTTACGGGACTTTTGGAAGCCTGCAAAGCAAAATACGAAACGGACGGAAAAACGCTTAAAGTATACGGCAAAACTTATCAAAAAGGCGGTGCGGTATTCGACGGCAAAAACGACCACAGAGTAGTTATGACGGCGACCGCGATAGCCTTAGGCGTGGGTGGTAAGAGTATCGTTTTAAACGCCGAAAGCGTTAAGAAGTCCTATCCCGATTTTTTCGGGGCTTTGGGGATAGAGGTATGATATTTTACAAGGGTAAGAGAATAACGGTCGAAGAAAAGGGCGGTTCGCACGACGAAAGCATAAAGGCGTTTGTCGGCGGGCTTAAAGGTTATTCTTACGACGGCGAAAAGACCTGCGAGTTTTTGAAACGCAGAAGTCCGAACGGCGAAACATATTCGACGGCGAGAAAAGAGACCGACGAGCCGATTATTTTAAAAGGAATAGAAAGCGGCGAAATCGTCGGGGATATCGTAGCCGAGTTTAAAAACGCCGACGTCAGAAAAAAGGACTACGACAACCTGTACGGGAAACCCCGTCCGTCGCACGCGGATATCACGAGGTATTTCAGTTGCGGCGAACTCGACTTTGACGGCGGCGGCGAGTTTTCGGGAAGAACGACCGTGGCTCTCGCGTTCGCGGGGGCGATATGCCTTAATATTCTCGAAGAGAATTACGGCGTGAAGATAAAGGCTTATCTGTCCGAAGTCGGGAACGCAAAGGGTAAATCGTATACGGACGAAAACTTTTCGGAAGAGGAAGCGTTGAAATCGGACTCGGTTTTTTTAAACGACGAGATCGAAAGCCGAATGAAAGAGGAGATAAAAAAGGCAAGATTGGACGGAGACTCTGTCGGGGCGAAAGCCGAATGTCTTTGCTTTAACGTTCCGAGGGGCTTAGGCGGCTCGGGCGAGGACGGGCTTGAAAGCAAATTTTCGTCGGGACTGTTCGCTATCTCGGGGGTAAAGGGCGTGGAGGTAGGCGACGGCTTCGGGCTTTGCGAAATGAAAGGGAGCGAAGCGAACGACGAAATCTGTTTGAATGGCGGCGAAATCGCTTTTAAAACCAATCGTTCGGGCGGCATAAACGGCGGCATATCGAACGGCGATACGATAAGATTTAAGGTCGCCTTCCGTCCTACCCCGTCCATTGCCAAAAGTCAGAAAACCGTAGACCTTACTAATATGCGGGAGACAGAAATTACCGTAGGCGGCAGACACGACGCTTGTTTTGCGGTGAGAGCCGTTCCGCTTGTCGAAAGCGTGGCGGGAATTGTGATTCTCGACGAGATTTTATCGGGGAGAAGCGGGAGTTTCGGCGGTATCGATTGGGCTAGAAGAGAGATAGACCGACTCGACGATATTATCGCAGAAGCGTATTTAAAGAGGTGCGAACTCGTCCGAAAAATCGGCGAACTGAAAAAGGCGAACGGCGTTTCGGTCGAGGATAAAGACAGGGAGAGAAAAATTACCGAAGGGCTTACCGAAAAGTACGGCGAGGGAAATCGGAAAACGATAGAAAGCCTTTACGGGTATATTTTTTCCGAAAGCAAAAGCCGCGAAGAACAAATCTTAAACGGCGAACCCGAGGACGGTGAAAAGCGGTGAAATACTATCTTTTGGGCGAGAAACTTTCGCATAGTTTTTCCGCGAAACTTCACCGCCGTTTCGGTCTCGATTACGAGTTAAAGGAAGTTGAAAGCGGGGCTATAAGTCGATTATTGAGTGAAAAAGACTTTAAAGGGCTTAACGTTACCATACCGTATAAGAAGTTTGTTATGCCTCTTTTGGACGATACGGACGATACCGCAAGGCGTATAGGGGCGGTAAATACCGTCGTGAATAAAGGCGGTAAACTTATAGGCTATAACACCGACTATTTCGGATTGAAATTCGCCTTAGACTATTACAGAATAGGATTAAGCGGCGAAAACGTTATGATTTTGGGTAACGGCGGGGCGGCGGCGGCTTGCAAAACGCTTGCGGGCGACGAAAAGGCGAAAAGCGTTACCGTAGTCGAGAGAAAAGGTGAAATCAATTTTGAAAATTGCTATGATATAACGGATACGAGCGTTATTATCAACGCAACGCCCGTCGGAATGTTCCCTTGTGCGGGAATAAGTCCCGTAGATTCGGGCAGATTTCCGAACCTGAAAGCCGTTTTCGACTGCGTTTATAACCCCGTAAACACCGAGTTTTTAAGACTTGCGGAAAATCTCGGCATAAAACGCGGCGGTGGGCTTTTAATGCTCGTTGCTCAGGGTATGTATTCCGAGTACCTTTGGGGCGAGGCGGATAATTTTAAGGAAAAAATACTGCCGACTTATAGGGATATTCTGTTTGAAGAGAGCAATATCGTCCTGATCGGTATGCCGTCGGCGGGAAAAACGACTGTCGGCAAAGCGATAAGCGAAAAACTTGGACGGAAGTTTTACGATACGGACGAAATGATTTCGGCTCGCTATAAAATAACGCCCGAGAAAATCATAGAGGAAAAGGGCGAACCGTATTTCAGAGAGATTGAAAAAGAGGTCGTAAAAGAACTCGACGGGGTGAAAGGTTCGGTAATATCGACGGGCGGCGGTACCGTTTTAAGCGAAAAAAACGTTCGCGTTTTAAGGTCGGACGGCGTAGTCGTTTTTCTTGAAAGAGACGAGGAAAAATTGACGGAAAATAACAGACCGCTTTCAAAAAACGGGGCTATAAGTCGATTATTGAGGGAAAGAACGCCCATATACGAGAAAGTCTGCGATATAAAAATCAAAAACGACGGGTCGATAGAAGAGACTGCGGAAAGCGTTTTGTCCGCCGTAAAAGCGAGGTTGGAAAAATGAAACTGCTCATTATAAACGGAGTAAATCTGAATATGCTCGGCATACGCGAGAAAAATCTGTATGGGGATAAAAGTTATAAAGACCTCGTTCGGTTTATTAAGGAAAAATGCGTGGAAAGCGGCATAAATTGCAAAATCGTTCAGAGCAATTACGAAGGAAAAATCGTTGAAATTATACAGAAAGCGTATAAAAAATACGACGGAATTATCATAAACGCGGGGGCGTACACGCATACGAGCATAGCGATAGCGGACGCGTTGAAGGCAGTTTCCGTTCCGACGGTCGAAGTGCATTTAACGGACATTTCGGCGAGGGAGGAATACAGAAAGACGAGTTATATTTCCGAAGTTGCGGAAAAGATAATCGTCGGCAAAGGTTTCTCGGGTTACGCCGAAGCGATAGAGTTTTTTAAAGGAGAAAAAGGATAAAATGAAGTGGTTTAATTGGTACGGGCTGATATTTATAGTCGTGATAATGATACCGAACGTGATTTTTGCCGTGAAATGCAAAGACGGTTTCGTTAATAAGTGGAATAATAAAACGGTGGAAACGTTGGAACAAATCGGTCGATTTAGTTGTTTCATACTTATGATATTTAATGTGCAGTACACATATTTCGGCTTTTTCTTCGACGGCGGGCTGACCGTATATCTTATAGTCGATTCGATTCTTGTTTTTGCGTACTGTCTTATATGGGCGATATGTTTCAAAAAGAACGGCGTATTCAGAGCGTTGGCGTTGTCGATTATTCCGTCGGTATTGTTTTTATTCAGCGGAATAATGATTCGTTCGATACCGCTTATAGTAGCGGCGACGATATTCGCCCCGTGCCACATACTTTTGTCGTACAAAAACGCGGCGGCGAAGTAAGGAATAGTTATAACGACTAAATGTTAAAAGACATACGTTTTGACCTTTATCTTTTAACCTCTATCGACGGCTACGCCGCCACTTTCCCCACAGGGGAAAGCAAGATTGTATAGTTTTTAACGACTTTCCTCTTTTTTATGTTATTTATCAAATTAAGATGAAAGCGTTTTTTAAAGCAATCTATTACGCTTTATAATCTAACTTTACTTGCTTTCCCCTGTGGGGAAAGTGGCGGCGTAGCCGTCGATAGAGGTCTTAACCGATAATTATAATAAGCCCCGAAGTTTTGCTACTCGCAAAAACTTCGGGGCTTGCCTTTTTTCAACGCCGATTTTCATATTATCAACGCTGATATTTTCGTGGTATTTTTATATCGAAAATAACGATATTACTTTCTGTTCTTCGCCCACTCTTTCATACGCAGGTCTTTTGAAAGTATCTTCTTGCGAAGCCTTATGTTTATCGGCGTTACTTCGACGAGTTCGTCGTCTGCGATAAATTCAAGACATTGTTCGAGCGAAAGTATCGTCGGCGGAATGAGTTTCAACGCCTCGTCGCTTCCCGACGCTCGGCTGTTCGTAAGGTGCTTCTGCTTGCATACGTTGACCGCCAAATCGTCCTCTCTCGAATTTTCGCCTACAACTTCGCCCTCGTATACCTTTTCGCCCGCTCCTATAAACAACGTGCAGCGTTCCTGAGCGTTGAAAAGTCCGTACTGAGTGGTAACGCCCGTCTCGAAAACTACGAGACTTCCTCTCGTCCTCGACGGAATATCGCCTTTGTACTCTTCGTAACCCGCGAAAACGTGACTCATAATTCCAAAGCCCTTGGTGTCGGTGAGCATTTCGCTTCTGTAACCGAATAGACACCTTGCGGGAATTTTAAATTCGAGTTTGGTGGTTCCTCTGTCGTCTGCGGTCATGTCTGTGAGTTCGCCCTTTCTCGCTCCGATTTTATTCATTATTGCGCCGACGTAGTCGTTCGGAACTTCGATAACGAGGTCTTCCATAGGTTCGTGGGTCTTGCCCTCGATTTCCTTGAATATTACCTTAGGTCTCGAAACCTGAAATTCGTAGCCCTCTCTTCTCATATTTTCGATGAGAATGGAAAGGTGCAACTCGCCTCTGCCGAAAACTTTGAACGTGTCCGCGTTCTCGGTCTCTTCTACCCTCATAGAGACGTTCGTCTCGATTTCCTTGAAAAGTCTCGCCCTCAAATGACGGGAAGTGACGTATTTGCCCTCTTTGCCCGCGAACGGACTGTTGTTTACCATAAAGTACATTGAAACGGTCGGTTCGTCGATTGCCACGAACGGCAACTGTTCTATGCAGTCGGGCGAGCAGATGGTCTCGCCTATATTTATGTTTTCGATACCCGAAACGGCGATAATGTCTCCCATTTCGGCGTCCTGTACTTCTGTTCTTTTAAGCCCCTCGAACTGATACAACTTGCCGACCCTCGCGTTCGTCGTGGTCTTGTCCGTGTGTATGACCGTTATCGGCTGAGCGTCTTTGATTTTACCTCTGACGATTCTGCCGATACCTATTCTGCCGACGTATTCGTCGTAGTCGACGTTGCAGATAATGGCTTGCAAGGGGGCGTTCAGTTCGCCGACGGGCGCGGGAATTTCCTCCAAAATAGTATCGAGAAGGGGATTCATATTGTCGCTTTCGTCGGTGAGTTCCTTTTTAGCCCAACCCTGTTTCGCGCTTGCATATACTACCTTGAAATCGAGTTGGTCGTCGTTCGCCCCGAGTTCGATAAACAGGTTGATAATTCCGTCGATAGTCGCGTTAAGATCTCCCCCCTTGTCGATTTTGTTAAT
>CALGVF010000327.1 GCA_937920115.1 uncultured Clostridia bacterium | reverse complement strand
GGCGTTCGTCGTGGTATTCGGAAGAACAACATATAAAACGAGTAAGTAAAAGAATCGATAATCATTTTAAAGATTGGAAATACGGAAACGGCGAACGGTACGAGAGTTATAAAGTATATCCGCTGTATGAAAAAGACGATACTTTGCAATATTTTCTTGTGGAATTTGAGCCGTTTGGATTCGTATTTATTTATCTTGACAAGTATGAAAGACGAACTGTTATTTTAGGTATTTTAAGTAAAAGTATGTATAGAGAAGGTAACATCTATGATGACGATAACCCGTGGTCTCCATACGTTAAAGATTTAACTAAAAGTCAACCTGAACCGAATAGAGATAAGAAATGGATACTTGACGAAAACGGGAATAAAATCGTTTATACAAGAAGCCCTTACTATATCACCGGACACATAAATGATAAAAAATATTTTATTAAAATCGAATCGGGGGATTATATATGCGCTGTAAAGCAAGGCGATAAATTTTTAAATCTTATCAGCGGATTGACTTTTGATGCGAGTAACGATAGTTCGATAAAAGAGCAGGCTTCTATATTTTGCGGCTTTTATATGCACTATTCCTTCGAGTTGTATTAAGGAGTAAAACAATAAAAGATTATTTATTAAAAAAGAAGAAATTTTTTGCATTTATGGAGTGATTGAGGGGGACGTCTGGAAACTGATTTACTGACGATAGATTGTATTTTTCAGCCGCAGGCGATTGCGTTTAAACGCAATCGCCTGCGGCTATAATATTACGACTACAATATCACAGATGAAAATTTATCGAAACGTAAGCGATAATTATATTTAAAATTCTTTCGCAAAAAGAGATTGATTTTATTTTCAAAATGGTATATAATTAGCAGAGCGAGCACCTATGCGGTCGAACTTTTATCGACTACGGGCTTGACTACATATTTTTTATTTTTTTCAACGGGTATTTTTTAAAACTCGATTGGAGGTATTATGGAAAGAGAAAAGAAGTTTTTTACTTCGAGAAATCTCGCGATTTTAGGCGTTCTGTCCGCGTTTATCGTGGTATTGCAGATTTTCGGCAGTTATATCGCGATAGGTACCGTGCGGCTTTCGTTCGTACTCGTGCCGATCGTCCTCGGCGGCATTATGACGGGCGTCTTGGGCGGAGCGTTTTTAGGACTGCTTTTCGGCGTAATTACGCTGATTATGGGCGTTGCCGGACTTGACGGGTTTACTTTTATCCTGTTTTCCGACCACCCTTTTTTAACTGCCGCTACTTGTCTCGTTAAGGGTACGGCGGCGGGTCTCGTCTCGGCGGCGTTGTACGGGGAAATCGTCAAACTCAATAAGACGGCGGCGGTATTTACAGCGGCTGCCGCAGCCCCCATAGTCAATACGGGGTTGTTTATCGTCGGCGCCCTCTTTATGGCGGACACATTGAAGGCGAATTTCGTTCAGAATACGAGCGTTGTTTACTTCCTCTTTATAGGCTGCGCGGGCGTGAATTTCTTAATAGAACTCGCGATAAATCTGCTTTTGTCGCCCGTCTTGTTAAGGGTTATAAAAATAGTGAGAAAATAGTATGATATTCTGCATAGATATAGGCAATTCCAACATAAAATACGCCATTTTCGACGGCGAGGAATTAAAGGCGACGTTCAGAGTGACCTCGCAGAGGAATTTCACGAGCGACGAGTACGGCGTAATCGTCAGAGACCTTCTGAAAACGGCGGGCATACCGAAAGACAAAATAAAGGGCGTTATAATGTCGTCCGTTATTCCGTCTTTAAACTACACGATGGAACACATGTGTCGCGACTATTTCGGGCTTACGCCTATAATCGTGGGTCCGGGCGTGAAAACGGGTCTCAACGTGAAAGCCGACAACCCGAGAGAGGTCGGGTCGGACATAATAGTCGATTCGGTGAGTGCGATTCACCGTTACGGCAAGGGTACGCCCATTATCTGCATAGACTTCGGCACGGCGACGACCTTCGATATTATAAGCGAAAAAGGCGAACTCATAGGCGTGGTTATATCCCCCGGAATAAAAGGTTCGCTCGACTCGCTCGTCAACGGCACGGCTAATCTTCCGACAATCGAACTCGAAACGCCCCCGTCGATTATTGCGAAAAACACCGTTAATTGCATGCAGGCGGGCATAGTTTACGGCTTCGCGGGACTTGTTGACAATATCGTCACCAAGATAAAAGAGGAACTCGGCAGACCCGATACCAAGGTAATCGCCACGGGCGGAATGGGCAAAATCATTCATAAAGAATCGAAGACCATAGACCGCTTCGACATTACGCTCACGCTCAACGGGCTGAGGCTTATCTACGAAATGAATAATAAGGTGGGAAAATGACGAGAGAAGCGACGGTAGGCAAAATAAAAATAGGCGGCGGCAACAGGGTAGCCGTTCAGTCTATGGTAAACGTGAAGACTTCCAAAGTAGACGAGGTCGTTAAACAGATACTTGCCCTCGAAGATTTAGGTTGCGATATAATAAGGGTTTCCGTCAAGGACGACGAGGACGTAAACGCCCTTTCGGCGATTAAAAAGTCGATAAACATTCCGCTCGTCGCGGACATACATTTCAACTATAAATACGCTCTTCGGGCGATAGACAACGGCGTGGATAAGATAAGAATAAACCCCGGGAATATCGGTTCGGAGAAGAACGTGGAAGAGGTCGCGAGGGCGGTAAAAAGTTCGGGAGTTGCGGTGAGAGTCGGGTCGAACACGGGCAGCGTTGAGAAGGAACTTCTCGCGAAATACGGTAAAAACGAAATATCGCTCGCCGAAAGCGCGCTTAAAAACGTGGCGATTTTGGAAAAATACGGCGTTGATAATATCGTTATTTCGGCGAAAGCGTCTTCCGTTCCGCTTACCGTCAGAACTTACGAGTATTTACATAACAAGACCGACTATCCCCTTCACGTGGGCGTTACCGAGGCGGGAACGCTTGCGAGCGGCACGGTCAAAAGCAGTATAGGAATAGGAAGTCTGCTATTAAAAGGCATAGGCGACACTATAAGAGTTTCGCTCACCGCCGACCCGAGAGAAGAGATTATCGCCGCAAAGCGAATTTTGAGAAGCGTGGGACTTGACGAGAATTACGTCGAGGTTATATCCTGTCCGACTTGCGGCAGGACGGAGTACGACAGCATATCGCTTGCGAACAAGGTCGAAAGTCTTACTTCGGGCATCAAAAAACACCTGAAAATAGCGGTTATGGGTTGCGTTGTGAACGGACCCGGCGAGGCGGCGGACTGCGACCTCGGAATTGCGGGGGGGAGCGGGTACTGCGCGTTTTTCAAAAACGGCAAGGTGTATAAAAAAGTCGAGTTTGAAAAAGCGGAAGAAGAATTTTTAAAGGAAATTAAGCAACTTGTCTGATTTTAATTTAGATATTTTACCTAAAATACGGGCGATAGACGAAAGTCTCGCCAAAATACGACTGAAAGAAGTCTCGCTGAAAAGAAACGGCGAGGCTGATTTCACCTTTATATGCGACAAGGCTCAAAGCGACGACGCGTGTATGAAAATCGAGGAAATCATAAGGGAATATATGCCCGAGTCCTTCCCCGATTGCAGGGCGAACGTGATAAAAATCGTCGCCGACCCCGAACTCGTCAAGAACGAAATTTACAGGTATTTAACCGAGACTTATATGTCGGTCGCTCATTCTATCACGCCCGACAATATCAAGGTTTTTCCGCCCGAAAACGGGAAATGCGAGTACGTTTTGGAGGCTGACGACGACGTTTACGAATACGTTACGAAGCACTCGGTTTTAGAAAAACTTTCCGCTCATTTGTACGGCGAATTCTGTTGTCTTTTTTCGGGAAAAGCGGTCGATACGGGCAAGTCGCAGGCGAACGAGGAAATACTTAAAGTCAAGTTGAACTCGACCGAGTACGAAACGATAAAATTCAGAACGCTGACCGTCGCCGACCCCGTGAAACTGTGGGGCGAAGAAATCGACGGCACGGCGATATACATAGCGGACTCCTCTCTTGCGAGCGGTATTTGCTGCTTCGCGGGCAAGGTCGAATCGATAAGTACGAGAGAGACCAAAACGGGCAAGGAGTTTTACCTCGTCGAACTCAACGACACAACGGGGAAAATCGTCGGCAAGATATTCATGACCAACGAAAAACGCAAGAAAATCGAGAAAATTCAGGTCGGAACTCAGATTATCTGCCGAGGCGAAATAGGCTTATACAACGGTATGCAGAGTTTCAAGATAATCGACGTGTCCTTCTGCGTGTTTCCCGAGGACTTCAAAGCGGAAGAGAGGGAGAGCAAGTCCGTTCCCGCTCTTTATTCGCTCGTGTTCCCCGAAAAAATCGAGGATATGGAACAGAGTTTTCTGTTTAAAGCCGAAAAGCCCGTTCCCGAGTGCCTTATGGGCAGGACTTTCACCGTTTTGGATATAGAAACTACGGGACTTTCGTACATAAACGGGGATAAAATCACCGAAATAGGAGCGGTAAGAGTCGTAGACGGCAAGATTGTCGATAAATTTCAGACTCTTATAAACCCGCAGAAAAAAATCAGCGAGGAAATAACCTCGCTCACGGGCATAGACGACGAAATGGTCAGGGACAAGCCGACGATAGACAAGATTATTCCCGATTTGTTCAAGTACGCCGACGGCAGTATAATCGTCGGGCATAACCTCGATTTCGACTATAAATTCATAAAATATTTCGCCAAAGAGTGCGGCTATATATTCAAAAACGACGGAATAGACACTTGTTCTTTCGCAAGGGCGGTAGTTCCGAGACTTAAAAACTACAAACTGAACACCGTCTGCGAGAAATTCGGTATTGAATTTTTGCACCACAGAGCGTTGTCGGACGCTCACGCCACGGCGAAATTGTTTATCGAACTCGTCGGGATAAAAGGCGAGTTGCCCGATTTTATGTAAAAAGCCTTTACAAAATCGTTTATATATGTTATAATTCATACAATAGTAAATTTATAAAGGAAAATTATATGGAAGAACAGGAAATTTACGTTGAAGAAGGGACGACGATTTCGCTTACATCTTTATGGGCTGAGATTAAACACAGTATTTGGCTTATCGTGATTATCACGCTTTCGCTTACCGTACTCGGCACGTTGCTCGGCGTGTTCGTCGTAAAAACGACCTACACTTCGACTGCGACTTTGTACGTCAAGACAACGATGGGGGAAGAGACTACTATTTCCGATAACTTAAATTTGTCGGAACGCCTCGCCCCGATTTACGCGTCGTTTTTAAGCGACGACAGCACGATTGTATATGAAAAAGCGGTGCAGACTCTCAACTCGCCCGAATATAACAAAAATGTGTCCATTCAGGGACTTAAAGATAATCTTACCGTAAAAAATACGAATATTCAGATAACTCTTAAATACGTTTCCAAAGACGAACAAAGCAACGTTATATTGGATGAAATCGTCAAGAGTTTGATGAATGAAATAAACAGCAAGGACGAAAAGGGAGAGGGGGATAAATATCCCATTCTTGCCGGTCAGTTATCGATTTCTTCCGACCCGAGCGTTCCTACGAACGATAAAAATACCAAGTTCATTAAGTACACGCTCGTATTTTTCCTGCTCGGCATACTCGTCTCGTTTATAACGGTACTCGTTAAGACCGTCGAAAACGAAAAAGCGAAAGCAAAAACGGCGACCGCGGGAACGACGAACGATACCGCAGAAGGTACTGCGGGCGAAAGCGGCGACGGAGCGGCGAAGTAAATTGCTAGCCACAGGCGGGTTCGAACGCAATCACCTGTGTCTAGAATAAAATCAGAATTTGCTTTCCCGTTAAAGGAAAGCAAATTTCAGTTTAAAAGAAATCAATTTAAGTTTAGATAAACGAGGGGGTGAAAATAATGACCGATATACATTGCCATATCGTACCGTTCGTGGACGACGGAAGCAGAACTATGGAGGCTTCTCTCGAAATGCTGAGAGAAGAGGTAAGACAGGGCGTAAACCGCATTATTTGCACTCCGCATTATCGCAGAGGGTTTTACGAACGGAGCGAAGAGGAGATAAAAAACGTTCTTCAAGAACTTTCGGAAAACATAAAAAAAGAGGGAATACCCGTTGAACTCTACCTCGGCAGGGAAGTGAAATTCCATACGAAAGAGTATAAGTCGTTTCTCGAAAAACGCGTAGTTCCGACAATGTGCGGCGGCGATTACGTTCTTTTAGAGTTCAATTACGACAGGGAAACGGACATCGACGAAGTGGTATACGATACGCAAATGGCGGGCTATAAGCCGATTATCGCCCATATCGAGCGTTATTCTTATTTCAGAAAAGTGGAAAACGTGGCTCGAATCAAGGCGGCGGGAGCGATGATTCAGATCAACGCGGACAGCATAGCCTCGAAAGATTTTCCTAAGGAGAGGAAGTTTGTAAAACAACTTCTGAAATTCAAACTCGCAGACTTCGTGGGAAGCGACGTACACAGCGGCAGGGTAAACTATATGAAAAAGGCTTACGACAAGGTCGCGAAAAAGGATCGCGTTTACGCCGATATCATATTCGACAAAAACGCAGATATAATTATCGGACAAAACCGTCCGTTCTGATTTTATGAGAGTAATTCGCGAAAAGAGCGAGGTTATCGCCTTAAACAATATCGTACTCGCGTTCGTGGGCGACGCCGTGTATTCCTTGAAAATAAGGGAAAAATACGCCTTGTCGCTCGACGCCAAGCCGTCCGCAATATCCGACGTATGCTCGGAGATTGTAAGTGCTAAATCGCAGGCGAGAAAGGTCGAGAAACTAATCGAACGGGGCGTTCTGACGGACGAGGAAATCGAAATATTCAAACGGGCGAGAAATACGAAAAAAGCAAACAAAGCGAAGAACGCGTCCGTAAACGACTATCATAAATCGACGGGCTTCGAGGCCCTTTTGGGGTATCTGTACCTCACGGGACAGGACGAAAGACTCGATATGATAGCGTATTACGAAGAAGAAGGTTAATATAAAAATGAAAATCGAAGGCAAAAACTCGGTAAGAGAACTTATTAAAAGCGGAAAAACGGTCGATAAAGTACTCGTTCAGAACGGAATGAGAGACGAAGAATCGAGAACGCTCACAGGGCAGATTAAGCAGGCGGGAATAAAAATTTCTTTCGCCGACAAATCGATACTCGACAAGGAGAGCGAAACGAGAAGGCATCAAGGCTTTATCGCTTTCGTTTCGGACTATAAATACGCCGAACTCGACGACATTTTAAACGCAGTCAAGGATAAAGAGGACGCGTTTATAGTCGTTTTGGACGGAGTCGAGGACCCGCATAACCTCGGTAGCGTTATAAGGGTTTGCGAGTGCGGCGGTATCGACGGACTTATAATCGGCAAACACAGAAGTGCGAGCGTGACGGACGCCGTTATGAGAATTTCCGAAGGCAGCGCGAACCATATAAAAATCGCGAGGGTTACGAATATCAATTCGGCAATCGACAAGATAAAAAGCGAAAATATTTGGGCTTACGCCTTGGAACTCGGCGGCGGCGACATTTACAAGACCGACCTCAAAGGCAGAATAGCGATAGTGGTCGGCGGCGAAGACACGGGAGTCAATCAACTCACGAGGAAAAAGTGCGACGCGGTAATGCAAATTCCTATGCGTGGTAAGGTAAATTCCTTAAACGCTTCGGTCGCTTGCGGCGTTGCGGTTTTCGAGGCGTTACGCCAAAGAAATGCCAAATAAACGACTTATAGACGGACTTATACTAAAATTTTAACGAGAGGAGAGGAATAAATGGCGTATCTCGCGTTATACAGGAGATTTCGTCCGAGCGGCTTCGACGGTCTTATAGGACAGGAACACGTCGTTCAGACTTTAATAAATCAGATAAAGACCGACAGAATAGGACACGCGTATTTGTTCTGCGGAGCGAGAGGAACGGGCAAGACCTCGGCGGCAAAGATTTTTGCGAGGGCTATAAACTGTCTGTCGCCCGTGAACGGCTCGCCGTGCGGCAAGTGCGAAGTATGCAAGGCTCTTGCGGACAACTCGAACCTCGATATACTCGAAATGGACGCGGCTTCCAACAATAAGGTCGAAAACGTAAGGGAAATAAGGGAAAAAATACAGTACCCGCCCGTAAGCGGCAGATATAAAGTTTATATTATCGACGAAGTTCACATGCTCACGACGGAGGCTTTCAACGCCCTTTTAAAGACCTTGGAAGAACCGCCGAAACACGCCGTGTTTATTCTCGCGACGACAGAGGTACACAAACTTCCGTCCACCATTTTGTCCCGTTGCATGCGGTTCGATTTCAGATTGATTCCGACCGCGAAAATCGCCGAACTTATCGGCAAAATCTATAAAGAAGTGGGCAAGGAATACGAGGACGAGGCGATAACCGCGATTGCGAGAGCGGGAGCGGGTAGCGTGAGAGACGCCCTTTCCATCGCCGATATCTGCGTGTCGTATAAAGAGAGCAAACTCACTTATTCGGACGTCTTGGAGATTTTAGGGGCGACCGATACCAACAAAATTACGAGTCTTGTCGGCGATATTTTCAGGGGCGATACGGGCGGTTCGCTCGAAACCGTGGAAAAACTCTGCGAAAGCGGCAAGAGCGTAGGGGTTTTGTGCAAGGATATTATTTCGAGACTCAGAGAAATAATCGTTTGCAAAACCTGTAAAAACGGCAGAGAAATTCTCGAACTTCCCGAGGACGCCTACGGCGAAATCGTCAAAGCGGCGGAACTTGCGGACGAGAACAGAATTTTAAGAACGATAGAAATATTCAGCGAAGCGGAAGGAAATATGCGTTACGCCGCAAGTCCGAAAATACTTTTGGAATGCGCGGTCG
Source organism: uncultured Clostridia bacterium (assembly GCA_937920115.1). GTDB lineage: Bacteria > Bacillota > Clostridia > Christensenellales > Borkfalkiaceae > UBA10281. The sequence continues at coordinate 2,151 of CALGVF010000327.1, read as the reverse complement.
TGAAGTCGTCGAGACCCGAGACGGACTACAATCTCGACGCCCTTCTCGGCAGAATATCCGCTTTGGAAAAAGCCTTGAAAGACGGGGCTGTGGTAAGCGGCGAAAAGCCGAAGCCTATATTTATGGGCGAGATAAAGTCTGCGGAAGTAAAGCCCGCAACGGTCGTAACAAAGACGGAAACGAAAGCGGAAGACAACGCCCCGTACTATTTCGACGAGGGTGAACCCGTACCGCCGCCCGAAGAACCGAGCGGTATGGAAACGGGCGGCTATAAGTCGATTAACGAGCAAAAACCGCCCGTAATAGAACGAAAAACGGCGACCGCGGATACAAAACCCGAAGAGGTAAAACCAAGAGAGCAAGCAGCCGAACAAAGCCCGAGCGGAAATACGGCGGGCATGAACGCGGGCAAACTGTGGGGAACGGTCATAAGGAAGTTGCGAGCCGAAAAGCAGATAGTGCTTTGGATAGCGTGTCAGGAAATGACGGCGACTTTAAACGGCAGAACGCTTGTAGTCAGGGCTTCCGACGAGGCGGGGTATAATGCAGTTACCAAGCAGGCGAATCTCGAAATTCTTTCAAAGATAGTGAAGTCGGTCGGAGACTTCGAAGTAGAAATAAGGAAATCGAACGGCGAAGCGGAAAATAAAAGCAAATTCGACGAGGACGTCGAAAAGGTGAAAAACGTTTTCGGCAGTACCGTCGTTAAAGTAGAAGATTAAAGAAAAAAAGGAGTAAAAAATATGGCAGGATACGGCAGAGGCGGTTTCGGAGGTTTCGGCGGAGGAAACCAAATGCAACAACTCATGAAACAGGCTCAGAAAATGCAGGAGCAAATGGCTAAGGCTCAGGAAGAACTCGAAGAAGCCGAGATAGAGGGCGAGAGCGGAAGCGGACTTGTAAAAGTCGTCGTAAACGGCAAAAAAACGGTGAAGTCGATAACGATTGACCCGAAAGCGGTAGACCCCGACGACGTAGAGATGCTAGAAGACCTCATTATCGCCGCGCTCAACAACGCCTATGAAGAAGCGGACGCGGAATACGAAGAAAAAATGGGTAAATTCGGCGGCGCGGGCGGTCTGCTTTAAGGTATGGGAGCGTATATCGAACCGATCGGCAGACTTATAAATCAGTTTACCAAGTTGCCGGGCGTAGGCTCAAAAACCGCTCAGCGGTACGCGTATAAAATCATAAATATGACCGAAGAGGAAGCGGCTGAGTTTGCGGAGAGTATTCTGCGTGCGAAGAGAGAGGTTCGCTATTGTTCGGTGTGCGGAAATTACACCGACAAGGAAGTGTGCGATATCTGCTCGACGAGAGACGGTTCGGTTATATGCGTGGTCAAAGAGCCGAAAGACGTGCTTGCGATGGAAAAATCGCACGAGTTCAAGGGCGTTTATCACGTTCTGCACGGGGCGTTAAGTCCTATGGAAGGCGTTACCCCGAACGATATAAAAATCAAGGAACTTCTTGCGAGGATAGCGAAAGGCGGCGTGAAAGAAGTTATTATGGCGACCAACCCCGACGTAGAGGGCGAAGCGACGGCGATGTATATTTCGGGGCTTTTAAAGCCGCTCGGAATTAAGGTGACGAGGCTCGCTCACGGAATACCCGTGGGAAGCGAACTCGAATATGCCGACGAAATAACCCTGTCGAGGGCATTGCTTGACAGAAAGGAAATGTAAATTTGTCTGTCGGGTATTGTTTTTGTTGACTAACCGTGAGTTGCATAAAGATTAAAAAGAAAACGAGATTTCGGTTACCCGAAGTCTCGTTTTTTTGTTGGCGATAATTGTTTTTGAATAACCAATTATCTTGCTTTCTCCTGTGTAAAAAGTTGCTCGGGGCGAAGCGACTCCGAGGCGATAGAGGTTGCATTGACGGTTAGTATATAATCGGCATATCGAAAAATTTTCTTGACCCCTATCGGCGGCTTTGCCGCCACTTCCCCCGAAGGAGGAAGCAAGCGGTTGCGATACGTTTGCCGCGTCAACGAGGAAATTTACTTTTGAAGGGATAAAACGTTTTAGCGTAGAATTTTAACTGTCATAAGCAAATTCTTATTTTACAAAAATATAGCCAAATGTTACCGGTCTTGCTTCCTCCTTCGGGGGAAGTGGCGGCGAAGCCGTCGATAGGGGACGTAAATTG
>CALGVF010000326.1 GCA_937920115.1 uncultured Clostridia bacterium | reverse complement strand
GTATCTTTATCGCTTACCGCTCCGCAGACCGAGCAGGTTTTATAATACGTTGCTTTCGTCGTACAAGTAGCCGCAGATTTTAAAGTTTCTTCGCTTACGACTTCCTTGTCGAACGTATGACCGTTCGCTTTGCCGTACTCGAAAGTATCGGTATCCTTATCGCTTACCGCGTCGCAGACCGAACAAGTTTTGTAATATACCGCTTTGTCGGTACAGGTAGCCGCAGATTTTAAAGTCTTTTCGCTTGCGACCTCTTTATCGAACGTATGTCCGTTCGGTTCGCCGTACTCGAACGTATCGGTATCTTTATCGCTTATATCGCCGCATACGCAAGACTTGTAGTACACCGCTTTCGCAGTACAAGTCGCCGCGGACTTCAACGCTTCGGGTTTTACGACTTCTTTATCGTAAGTATGAGCAAGCGTTTCGCCGACCTCGAACGTATCTTTATCGCTTACCGCTCCGCAGACCGAGCAGGTTTTATAATACGTTGCTTTCGTCGTACAAGTAGCCGCAGATTTTAAAGTTTCTTCGCTTACGACTTCTTTGTCGAACGTATGAGCGGCTGTATCGCCGTATTCAAACGTACTCTTGTCGCTTATCGCTCCGCAGACGCAGGACTTGTAGTATACGGCTTTCGTCGTACAGGTCGCCGCCGTTTTCAGCGTTTTTTCGTTCGCGACCTCTCTGTCGTATGTATGAGCGATTGTCGTTCCCTCGGTCTCGAAGCAGTTTTTACACATTTTCGGACTCGTACAGGTTGCGGGAATCCAATCGTGACCGATCGCCCTTATCGCCGAGACTTCCGTCTGTCCGCACACCGTACACTTACGGCTCTTTAAGCCCGTTTCGGTACAAGTCGCGCTCTTCGTCTCTTCCCACTCGCCGTAGGTATGAGTTTTGCAACCTTTCTTGTTACAGGAAGCGAAACCCAACACGCAACATACGCCGAGAATCAGGCAGAGAACCATTGTCAGGAGTTTGCCTTTTGATTTCATATAAACCTCCGTTTTCATTTTTACAATTTTTTGCTTTTTGCCGTTAAGCGAATTCTTTGTTTGTTGCGAAGCAACAAACAAAGCGGGTACCCGCTTAAACTTTTCGTTATCCGCAGACTATGCCTGCCGATACCATATCCTATATCATTATATCACTGTGAATTCATAAAATCAACACTTTAAATGAAAAAACTTTCACATTATAAAGAATTTTTCGCACAAAACGCATTGCAACACCTGCTTCTTTCTTCGGTGGTAAATTCCTCCGTCGAAGCGGAGGAAATGTCGCAAATCAACAAAAGAGGTTGGAAGCGGCTTAACGGAATGAAATCTTGAAAACAGCAGACAACGCTTCCTCCTTCGGGGGTAAATTCCTCCGTTGAAGCGGAGGAAATGTCGCAAAGCGACAAAAGAGGTTGGAAGTGGCAAAATCGAGCGTATGCGAAATTTTGACGATAGGGGATAAAAATGCAAAGCGAAACGTTATAGTAATTTATTATCCCCTTCCGTCGCTTTCAGCGACACCTTCCCCGAAGGAGACGGCAATAATACAGCATAATCGAATGAGTTTGTTTTGGGAGAAAAAAGCAATGTGAGTTGTAAAAAAGCGGCAGATAAATCTGCCGCTTCTTTGGGTTTTTAGTTCTATTGAGTTTCTATTCTGCAATATTATCAGTTCGCCGAAGAAAACGTGAGATCGAAAATCAAATACTGTATTACATTCTCTGAATACGCCACGGGGGATATCGTAAGCGTGTACGTTTCACCCGCCTTCAAAGAGCAACTGAGATCACACCATCCGTTTTCAACTAATTCCCCATTTGAATTTGTCACAACACAATTCCAACCACCTTCGGAAAAAGCCTTTATATCTAACACGTAATCTTCGGCTACGGTTATCGTATAGGTTTTTCTCTCTCTGCCTACAAACGACGCTTTAATAGTGGTCGCTTCGGTTATAACGCTGATTTCGGGTTCGTCCGTGAACGTTATGCCGTAATCGAAACTACCGTCGCCGCCAACGGGTACAAACGAGAATCTTACGTCGTAATCGGTATATCCGTTCGCAGTCGCCCATTCCGCGACTTTTGCTTTATTGAACGCATACGCACGAATACCGTCGATTGTGATAAATTCGATATCGGGAACTATAATTTCTTCGCCGCTCGCAAGTATCAGACTCACGTAAGTCGTAAACTGAACGTTGTTTCTCGCGTAATAACCTACTACGTAATTTTCGCCGTTGCCGTATTTTGCGGTGAGGTCTTCCATAATTATGGAGCCGCTCGCGCCGTTTTTGTTTTCAATTCCGCAAATCCAACAATAATAGTAGTCGCCGTTTTCAACGTATTGCCATATATGATCGCTCGGCGAGCGAACCCAAGATTCGGAGATTTTTCCGCAAATGTCGCACTTCTGATGCTGTTCGCCGTCTTGCGTACACGTCTCTTTTTTTGTAATTTCGTACGTGAAAGAGAGGCAATTATCCCTCGTCTCAGTCCAACTCCCTCCTTTACTGTCCTCATAAGAAGTAGTCTTTTGACACGGGTTAAACGTATAGGAATAATCGTATCTGTACCAATAATCTCCTTCCTTTACGTACGAATAAATCGTATGTCCGTACCCCTCGTAAATAACGTAAGCCTCTTCGGTTGACCGACTTTCGCCGTTCGAGTATACATGTTTTTCAACCTCTTTTCTTCCCGAGTGTCCGAAAGTTCCCGTATACTCTTCAACGGTTCTGGTCATTTCCTCAAACGATTCTATATTTCCGCCTTTGCTGTACTCGTTACGTTCGTAACTCGTATACCACATGCCGTCATAATAGGAATAATTGCAAGTCTCCAATCTCGATTCAGTAGTTACGCCGTTATAAGAATATCTTTCTCTACTGACAATATTGCCGTTCTCGTCGTACTCCCTATTTATATAGTAGCAACTTCCGCAATCATTACACTTGAAACTCTGATGGTTCTCGTCCTCACTTACGTCTTCATAGTTATGATAAGTTCTGACCCCGTTCATTCTGAACGTAATTTCTCTGATGCAGGTACCGTCATCTTTATAACCGAACTGCCACGTTCCGTACTGATAAGCAACGCAGGCATTCGGGTCTTTAAGCCAATATTGGGTGTATCTGATTTTCAGACCGCAAGAGGTCGGGTCGGTTACCACACATTTAACGACGTTGGCGTACTCGTCAAAACCCTCCTCGTTAAACGCATCGATATAATGCCATCCTCTTATAGCGTTTTCTATCCAAACGGAAACACTATCGCCTGCAAACTCGCACAAAGCATTATCGAGCGAAATACTGCCGTCCATTCCGCACGCACAGTTATAAAAGACTGCATAGCCGCGACAAGTCGAACCGTATTCGGTAAGGTCGATACGCTCTACTTCATACGTTTCGTGATAATTTATTTCCCTATTATCTTCTTCACCGCAGTCCTTGCATTTCTTATAAACTATAACGCCGTCGAGACAGGTCGAACCCTCGCCGTTTTTCAACGTATAGGTAACTTCGTAGTCGTGAGAAGTTTCGGTCGTCGTATACTCTGTATTGTAAACAACGGTTGTTCCTACGTTAATAAGTACCGTATAATAATAAGTAATCGTACAATTTTCGGCGTTTCTGACCGAATAGTATCTCTTTTCGTAGCGAAGACCGCACGTTTCGCAAGCATGGGCTTCAACGGTTATAAGTTTTCCGTCGTCGTCATAATACTTGTTCTTTGTATAATTACCGCAAACGTCATAAATATCGAAACTGTGTTCTTTACCGCACGGGCAGGAATATTCTTTTATATACCCTCTGCACGCTCCGTAGTTGCCGAGTTCTATATAAGTAATTACGTCGGTATCGTGCGAGGTAATCGTTTTAATAGACCTTACCGCTCCGCACTGTACGCATACGTACCCTACGCGAACTCCGTCTTCGCAGGAAGTCGCCCCTTCCGGTAAATACATGAACCTATCGGTCATTTCGTGATTGCAAGAAGAAGTATCTTTACCCGCAGAGAAAGCGAAGAATAACGGGGCGGTATTGTCGGACGAGCCGTAATACTTAATGCGGTAAACGTAAGTCTTTCCCGCTTCGAGATTCGCCGTAAGCAAGAACTGCATGTTTCCGAACCCGTCGTCGTTGTTTCCGATGTTTTCTAATTCTCCGTTATTTTCTCTGTACAAGGTAACGTAAGTATCTCTGTCGGAAAGACCGAAAATGGTATACTCAGCCGAAGTCTCGGGAGTTACTCTGTACTCGAAATAGTAGCCCTCGTCGTCGTGATATTCGGGAGTACCGCTCATAGATGTCGTTTCTCTTGCCGCATTGCATTTTTCGCAGGTCGAAACAATAGAAACAACGCCGTCTACGGTCTTGACTTCTACCGTTTTAAATTCATGGTTAGCGTAAGTTTTCGTTTTCGTTCTGTCAAATCGGGTTTCTCCGTATTTTGCCTCGAACGTAAGCGTTTCCGTTACCGAGCAGCCCGTTTCGACTCTGTCGATCGAGACCTTTATGGTAATACCGCAAGCGTCGCATGTATACGTTCCGCTTTCCTCGTCGAAGACAAGTCCTTCGCCGACGGAATAACTATATTCGAGACCGCACGGACATTCGCTGAACATAACGTCGTGGTATTTACCGCAAGCGGTATTACCGCCGTCGATTCTGAACGCATAATACGTGTCGTGCGTGTTGCGGTTTTCCGTGCGGGTATCATGACAGTCTTGACAAGTATACGTTACGGTATATCCGTCGGTACACGATTTGCCTTGAAGTTCAAACGAAAGTTCGTAGTTGTGACTCGTCTCACGGTAAGACCTTTCAAACCTATAAACTTCCTCGCCGTCTTTGTTGTAATAAACGTACGATACGGTGCGAACATAATTACAATTTTCGTCCTTATCGCCGACAGTCTCTAAAACGAGTTTTTGAGCCTGACAATTATCGCAACGGTACAGATATCCGTTTTCGGTCTGTCCGAGACCTATCCAACGGCACTCTTCGTTCACGCCGCGATCCATAATTTCGCCGCACGCCAAACAATAATACTCATAGATATACCCGCCGCAAAGTCCGAGTTTTCCAAGGTCGGTTTGTCTCTTGCGTCCGATATGTCCGTTCGTATAATAAACGTTTCTGAAATCGCAAACGGTGCAATACTCGGTCACTTCGACTCCTTCTTCGCATGTCTTTCCGCTGAACTTGAAGGAGTAATCCATATTATGATTTACTTCGGACTCGATTACCGTATATTCGACCAAAACCTCTTCGCCCGAATAAATCGTGGCTTTCGTGTAATAATTTGTTACGCATTGCGATTCGACGATAGTCCACGAGTCCTGAACGAATATGAGTTCGCACTCCGAACAACGCATGGTTATTATAGTATGCGTAATCTTGTCGTCGCCCGTAACTTCTTCCGTAGTAGTACCGTCGGGGTTCTCGTTGCCGATTTTACAGGTTATGCGGGCGTTATCCATATCGAGGTACATAATCTTTCCGCAGACGTCGCAACGTTCGCCCCTTATAGTTCCCTCGCAACCGTCGTAGTCGGCAAGGTTAAGGGTAAATTTATTCATTCTGTGTCCGTTACTCGTCCACTTCTCGCTCTTACCGCAAACGGGACAATATTTAATTACTTCATAACCGTCGTCGCAGGTCTCGCCTAAGAGTTTGTATTCATACTCGTATTCATGATTGTCGATATAGTTTTGGGCAGTATACTCGAATATAAGTTCCTCGCCCTTGTATATGAGCATAGTCGTATACTCGTAGGACTCGCACTCGGACTCTATAACTTTCCATGCGTCCGCAACGTAGCGAAGTCCGCAAGTCGGGCAAGTCATTTCCGAAACGGCGTGTTTTACTCCGTCTCCGTCCGTGTACTCGCTATCAGTGGTCTCGCCTTTCAAATCACAGTTCGCAGTCATTTTGTACATAGCCAAAATTACGCCGCAGAAACGACAACGTCTGCCCTCGATTACTCCGCCGCAACCGTCATAGTCGGCAAGGTCGATTCTGAACTCTTCGTCCATGTGACCGAAAGTACGCCCTTCGGTAGTTTCTCCGCACTTACTGCACTTTCCTTTAATGAGAACTCCGTCTTTGCAGGTCTCACCGAGAAGTTCATATTCGTAAGTAAATTCGTGATTAGTCTGAGTATAATCGTCGGTCAACTCTATGATAAGTTTTTCGCCTTTGTAGATACTTCCCTTCATATACTGCGTTCTCACGCATTCGGACTTAACGATTTCCCACGTTTCGCGAACGTATTTAAGTCCGCAAACAGAACACGCTCCCGTCGAAATATAATGCGTTACGCCGTCGATTACGGTCTCTACGTCCTCGCCTTCCCATTCAACCTGACAAGACGTTTGTACATTATTTACATTAAGTATCATACCGCAAACAGGGCAATAATCGTAGGAGATAAAGCCCTCGCAACCGTCGTATTCTTCTTTCAGGTCGATTTGGATATTATCGTGCTGATGACCGTAGTAAGTAGTTTTGTAAATATCTCCGCAGACCGAGCAACGAGCCGTAATCGTATATCCGTCGCTGCAAGCCTCGCCGAATTTATCATACTCGTACTCATACTTGTGGTTTTCTTCCGTTTGTTCCATTACACACTCGAAAACCGTTTCGTTGCCTTTGTAAATACGCAACGCCCCGTAAGTATGAGTTACGCATTCGGACTCGACTACCGTCCACATTTCCTGAACGTATTTAAGTCCGCATTCGGAGCAAACGACTTCCTGTATACTGTGAACTACGCCGTTTTCGTCGGTTTCTTCTCTTGAAACGGGGTTTTGGGAAGAACAACCGATATTCATATCGCTTATATTGGTTACAGTTCCGCAAATTTCGCAACGTCTACCGGTAATCGTTCCCTTACAGCCGCCGACTTCGGAGAGGTCAAACACGTAATCTACCGTGTCGTGATTGGAAGTCCACCAAATTTCCGTATATCCGCAAATCGTACAACGCTCGGTAATTTTAACGCCGTCTTCGCAGGTTTCGCCGTACATTTTATATGTGGTTTCGATATCGTGATTTTCTTCCGTTTCGTCTTCCGTAAATTCGTACACAACCGTATCGCCGACGATAAGGCGTTGAGCCATATATAAATGTTTCACGCATGCCGATTCGTCAATCGTCCACATATCCACCATAAGGATAAGTCCGCAATCGGGGCAAACGACTTTCTGAACGGTGTGTTCTACGCCGTTGTCGTCCGTGACTTTCTCGGGCGTAGGTTCTTTATCCAAACTCACGTTGCATTTAAGTTCGGTTTCCCAATCAAGGCTGCCGCTCATTTCGCCGCAAACGGTACATTTTTTGATAAGCATTATACCGCCGCACGCACCGTAGTCTGCGAGGTTCACTTTAACCTCTTCGTACTTGTGGTTTTCGTTCACGTACCCCATTTCGGCTTCAAGATTTTCAACGATAACTTCGCCGTTTACCGATAAGGTATACCATGCAAGTATTATATCTTCGCAACCGTCTACTGCTTCTTTTGCAAAACATTCCGCTTTAAAGCCGCACGTAGGACAACGAGAGGTCATTTGCATGCACATATTACCGTCTTCGTCCGTATACGGCTCGCCCTGCTCGTTTTTCATCTTCGCAACGTTACATTCCATATCGAGACCGCTTGCAGTATCGAAAATTTTCACTTCGCCGCATTCGCAGGTTTCGTAATACAGATAGCCGCCGCACGCTCCGTAGTCCGCAAGGTTTACGGTCACTTTATGAAGCGTTTTATGGTCGCAGGAACCCTCAGATTTTCCGCAGGTTTCGCATACGCCGTTTACGTATTTGTGTTCGCCCGTCGCGGGAATAACCGTTTTCTTACTCTTTCCGCATACACAGGTCAAAACTTTTTCGCCGTTTTCAACGCAGGTAGCCTCTTTCGTTACGGTAATATCGTCGTAAGCATGGTCGGCTATATCTGTCTTCTCGCCGCAGACGCATTCACGCCAGTGCTTCGTTCCGTCCGACTTCCAATCGGTAGAGAACGAGTGAGTTATAGAACCCTCTTCTTTCTCTCTCTTATCATTATATATAATGCCGTTATAGGAAACAGCCGCGGTATAGGTAGTCTTTACGTAGTCCGAGCAAACGCTTCTTACGACCGTAGTTCCGATATTCGCGTCAAGCACGAGAACGTGACTGTCGTCGTTGCCGCAGACAAGGGTCAACGTAGCGGAAGTAAAGTCGTCCGCCCATTTCCATTCCGTCGCTTTATACGCGTGTTTCAGAGCCGCAACGTAGTTGTTCTTGTAGTTGTAATCGCAGTTCTTACACTCATAAAGAGTATAACCCTCTTCTTCGCAAGTCGGGTTTACTACCGTTGCGGTGCAATCGTGCTCCGCCTTTCCGTAATTTTCGGTATACTCTTCGTTACAATTATCGCAACGGTGTTTATCGTAACCGTTTACGGTACAAGTCGAATCTACGCTTTCGACGAGAGTCCATTTATGACCCGTCGCATTGAGCGTGGTTTTGTAATTGTAATTACATACCGTGCAAGTGTGAAGTTCGTAGCCGTTTTCGGTACAAGTCGCCTCTTTTCTGTCGGTCGTATATTTATGACCTTCGGCTTTCTTATAGTTTTCGATTTTCTTATCGTGGCAACGAACACAGACGAGCAAATCGTATGAATCTTCGGTACAACTGCCCTCTACGTGCTGTACGCTGTAACTATGGTCGTACAACTCACACCTTTCCCTAGGTGTAAGTCTCGTTACGGTATAGTACGAGAAGTGGTTGGTCCTGAACGTTACGTAGCCGTTTCCGTTCGCGTCTACGTTATAGGTCGCTTTTATGGATTCGAGTCCGTTTTCGCCTATATACCATATCGCTATACTGTCTACGTCTTCGCCCTCCGCCAAAGTGTACGGAAGAGTTATGGTTACGAAGTTATTTTCGCCGAAGTCGTAAATCGCTCCGTCGTTAATGGTGAAATTATATACGGGGCTGTCTTTTACCTGTTCGAGTTGTTCGGGAGTTAAGCCCGCCTCTTCGCCCGTGTATTTTTCAGCCGAAATGGTAATATCGGTATCGCCTATCTTGTCGATTACGCCGTCGTCAAGGCTGAGACTTGCGTCTTTAAGTTCGACGTCGGTATCTCTCAAATCGTCGGCGTTCGTTGAACCCGTCGCGTTGCCGTCGTATACGGTAACGGTCTTCGTCGCGTTGCAAATCGAGCAAGTGTCCGTTCTCGTACTCGAACCCTCGGCGACTTCGCCTTTAACCCATTTGTGACCGTTGGTATCTATCTCGACGGTTTCGGTCTTCGTATCGCCGCACCCCTCGCAGGTCAAGGTCTTTTCGCCCGTAGCCTTACAGGTCGGGTAAGTAGTTATCGTCGCTTTATAGTTGTGGTGATATACCTTTTCGCCCTTGACAGATTCGTGACAACGATTACATTCGCGTACCATTACGTATTCGCAACCGCTTACGAGTTCTTCGGTCGCCGTTACGCCTTCCGTGTCGTGATTCAACGCAGAACCGACGTCTTCTTCCTTGTGATAATCGCATCTTTCGCAAGTAGTAGTCTTAACCGCGGGAGAAGTACAGGTCGCTTCGGTCGTCGTTTCTATATAGTCGTGTCCGAGTTCGGCTCCGCTCTCGAAGGTTTCGTCGGTGTCGCCCTCGCTCGTCTTGCCGCAGACCGAACACGATTTATAATAAACCGCTTTCGCCGTACAAGTCGCCGCGGACTTCAACGCTTCGGGCTTTGCATTTTCGCTTGTATATGTATGAGCGATTGTTTCGCCGCTCTCGAAAGTATCGGCTTCTTTGTCGCTTATCGTCCCGCAAACCGAACACGATTTATAATAGGTCGCTTTCTCGGTACAGGTAGCGGGAGACTTCAACGCCCCTTCGGCTTCCGTGTTTTCTACGGTGAAATTATGTTCGGCGGTATCGCCGTCTTCAAACGTATCGTCTTCGTTTTCGCTTATCGCTCCGCAGACGCAGGACAAGCGATATTTCGCTTTTGCGGTACAAGTCGCGGCGGATATCTTCGCCTCTTCGCTTATAGTCTTTTTATTATATGTATGAGGAATCTTGTCGCCGAGGAAAGTCTGACCGTCGTCTTTTGAAATCTCTCCGCAAACGCAAGACTTATAGTAAACGGCTTCCGTCGTACAGGTTGCGGCAGTCTTTAACGCCTCGTCCTTTACAATATTTTGGTCGAATTTATGGTTCGTGTTATCGACGTCGCCGTATTTCTCGCCGCAGACTTCGCAAGCCGCTTTTTCGGTACAGGTAGCCGTGCCTCCCGAACAACTTGCAGTTTCGCCCTTGTGGCTCTCGTCTCTCGTACATACCTCGGTATGAGTTCCGTTTCCGTTCGATTTCCATTCGTAATTATGGTTGTCAGAATCGACTTTGCCGTACTTGCCGCCGCAGACTTCGCAAGCCGCCTGCTCGGTACAAGTAGCCGCGCCGCCCGAACAATCTTCCGATACGGAATACGTACAGCCCTCTCTTTGACATTCTTTTGCGTGTTTATCGCCCTCGCCTTTCGTCCACGTATCAGGCAGGTCGTGACCCAAGGCGTCGCCGTATTTCTCGCCGCAGACTTCGCAAGTCGCCTGCTCTACGCAGGTTTTAGTTCCGCCCGAGCAATCTTCGGTTTTGCCCTTATGGCTTCCGTCTCTCGAACATACCTCAGTATGAGTTCCGTCTCCGTTCGATTTCCATTTGTAATTATGGTTGTCAGAATCGACTTTTCCGTACTTGCCGCCGCAGACTTCGCAAGTCGCCTGCTCGGTACAAGTAGCCGTGCCGCCCGAACAATCCTCAGACTCGGAATACGTACAGCCCTCTCTTTGACATTCTTTTACGTGTTTATCGTCTTCGCCTTTCGTCCACGTATCGGGCAGGTCGTGACCTAAGGCTTCGCCGTTCTCGAAAGTATCGGTATCTTTATCGCTTACCGCTCCGCAGACCGAGCAGGTTTTATAATACGTTGCTT
>CALGVF010000325.1 GCA_937920115.1 uncultured Clostridia bacterium | reverse complement strand
TCGTGATAGTGCGTAGAGAAAAGAGTTTTAGCCTTAGTATTTTCCGAAAGGTATTCGACTACCGCCCACGCGATAGACAAACCGTCGTAAGTACTCGTTCCTCTTCCTACTTCGTCCAAAACGAGTAAACTTTTATCCGTAGCGTTCAATAAGATATTCGCAACCTCGGTCATTTCGACCATAAAAGTACTCTGATTGAAGATAAGGTTATCGCTTGCCCCTACCCTCGTAAATATTTTGTCCACGATAGGAATTTCGGCTGACTTGCACGGCACGAAACTACCGATATGAGCCATTAAAACGATAAGGGCGTTTTGTCTCATATAGGTGCTTTTACCCGCCATATTCGGTCCCGTGATAATCATTACTCTGTTTTCGCCCGAATCGAGATAGGTATCGTTCGACACGAACGGTTCGTCGGAAACAGCTTCGACGACGGGGTGTCTGCCGCCGACTATATTCATAGGCATATCAGATTCTACGATTTCGGGTCTGACGTAGCCGTTCTTCTTAGCGACCGTCGCGAGCGACAAAAGGGCGTCGAGACAGGCGATAGACTTGGAACTGCGTTGAATTTTCTTTACGTTATCCGCGAGAACTCCTTTTATTTTCGAGAAAATATCCAACTCCAACTTCAAGGCTTTCTCGTCGCTCGAAAGAATTTCCGTTTCGAGTTCTTTGAGTTCTTCCGTAATATATCTTTCCGCTCCCGCAAGAGTTTGTTTTCTGATATATTCGTAAGGAACGAGACTTTTAAAAGAGTTCGTCACCTCGATATAGTAACCGAAAACTCTGTTATATCCGATTTTAAGATTTTTAATACCCGTTTTTTCTCTTTCTCTGTCTTCAATTTCCTTTAAGGTCTTTTCGCTGTCCTTTTTAATATTTCTCAGCCTGTCGAGTTCGGCGTCGAACCCCGCCTTAATATAGCCGCCGTCTTTCGTTACTTTTCCCGCAGTTTCGGAAATCGCCCCGAGTAAAAGTTTGGAAAGTTCGGTAAAGTCGTAAATATTTTCGTTTACGTCCCGTAAAATATTTGAATTAACGCCGAATAAATGAAGTTTGATATTCGGGAACGCCGATAAAGACTCGCCCAAAAGACGAGCGTCTTTCGGGGTAAGATTCCCGTTCGATATTTTTCCCGCAAGTCTCTCGGTGTCGCGGATAAAGCCCAACTGCTCGGAAATTCCCGCCCGAAGTATCGAGTTTTTAAATAACTCCTCAACGCCCGAAAGCCTGTAGTCTATCTTTTCTTTACTCTGCAAAGGCGAAATAAGCCACGAGTTGAGCGTTCTCGCTCCCATGGAAGTGTCCGTTTTATCGAGTACCCAAAAAAGCGAGCCGTATCTCTTCGAGTCACGCATATTCTTCGTTATTTCGAGGTTTCTCATCGCCGAAAAATCGAGATACATTATGTCGGTATTTTTCTCGATTTTAATGCCGTTTACGTTGATAAGGGCGTGCTTCTGAGTTTCTTTCAGATATGCGACCAACGCCCCCGCCGCAGAAATCGTCACCGACGAGTCGGATATTCCGAACGCGTCGAACGAGATAACGCCGAACTGCTCTTTCAGTTCGATTTCGGCGTTTC
>CALGVF010000324.1 GCA_937920115.1 uncultured Clostridia bacterium | reverse complement strand
CCCCACGGAGCGTGCCCCTTTTGTCGCTTAGCGACATTTTCCCCGTTTCATCGGGAAAATCTACCCCATAGGAGAAAGCGAGAAGAGCCTTTTTAAAAGAAATGATTGAAGTGTACAAATGGTTTTTATCGGGCGAGGGGCGTAAAATACCGCTTTCGCCCGATATTTTTATCGGCTTAAACGCAAAATTTTTATCGACTATAAACGCAAAATGTGAATTTTATCAAAAATTGTTGTAATTGTATGCGATTTATGATATAATATAGTCGTCAAACAAAAATCTTCGTTCGGTCGACGTTTTCGATATGATATTCTTCGGCTGAAACACAGGAGGAAAAATATGGCTCTTTTCAGATTAAATCTCGTATGGAACGACGATAGCAAAAACACGCTCGTCTATAAGTACCCGTTAAAGAATTACGGAAGAGAAATCAACAATAAATCGACCCTTACGGTCAAAGAATCGCAGTGCGCGATTTTCGTTCACAAGGGACAAATCGCCGACGTGTTCGGACCCGGTCTTTACAATCTCGGCACGGAAATTTTCCCGATTTTGTCCAAACTCGCGGCTTGGAAGTACGCTTTTCAGACCCCCATTACCTGCGACGTTTACTTCATAAACACCAAACAGTTCACGAACATTCAGTGGGGGACGAAAAACCCCATTATGATGAGCGATTCGAGATTCGGTATGATCCGCGTCCGCGGCTTCGGGACCTTCTCGTATAAGGTCGACGACCCCGCCGTGTTCTTAAAGGAACTCTTCGGAACGAACAGCACTTTCAAGACCGAGGACATCAACGAATATCTTAAATCGATGCTTCTTTCCGTACTTGCGGACTGTCTCGGCGAAAGCAAAGTTTCGGCTCTCGACCTTGCGGCGAACACGCTCGAATTCAACGAACTCGTAAAGAGAACCGTTCAGGATAAATACAAGGAACTCGGACTTAAACTCGTAAACCTCTTCATAGAGAATATGTCTCTGCCCGAAGAAGTCACGAAGGCTATGGACGAGAGAACAAAACTCGGCATACTCGGCGATTCTACCGACACTCTTATGAAAGTTTCGGCGGCGGAAGCGATGAAGTCGGCTGCCGCTAACCCCGGAGCGGGCGGAGCGTTCATGGCGGCGGGTCTCGGAATGGGTGGCGGAGCAGGTCTCGGAGCAATGATGGCGGGAGCGATGGCTCCTTCGCAGAAGTCCGAGGCGAAACCTGCCGAAGCGGCGGCGACCGCCGTATGCCCGTCCTGCGGAAAGAGCGTTCCGAAGACCTCGAAATTCTGCCCCGAGTGCGGAGCGGCTATGCCCAAGGCGAAATTCTGCCCCGAATGCGGAGCGAAAGTCGGCGACAATGCCAAGTTCTGCCCCGAGTGCGGCAAAAAACTTTAATACGCAAAATTAAAATTTAAATACGAATACTAAAAATAAAATACAAGGAGATAATAAAATGGATAGAAAAATCACTGCGGACACCATTATAGTAGACGCTCTCGACATTAACCCGAACGCGGGCGAAATTCTTATGAAATACGGCATGCACTGCTTAGGTTGCGCGATCGCTCACGGCGAAACGGTCGGCGAAGCAGCCGAAGTTCACGGAGCGGATCTCGAAAAGATGCTCGACGAACTCAACCGTATCTGAAATACGGGGCGGCAGTCGGCTAACGTAGCCGCAAACCTGTTTTAAATCGCTAAATCGCTAAAATAGCAGGCGGCGAATAACCTAAAAAACAACAAAAAAACGTAACGGCGGACGGGTCGATTTTTGATTCGCCCGCGTTTCGTTAATTCAGACTGAGTTATGGCAAACGAAAACGAATATCAATACGATATTAACTACAAAGGCGTTGAAACGGACGTCGAGAAGTGTCCGAACTGTGCCGGCAAAATGGTTTTCGACCCCAATTCGCAAATGCTTAAATGCGAGTACTGCGGGTTTTTAAAGCGTGTCGAAAAGAATAAAAACGTAGTTGAAAACGACATAGAAAAGGGCTTCGAGGAAGCGGAGAAGTGGAACAAAAACGAGCAGGCGACTTACACTTGCGAGAACTGCGGCGCGACGGTAATAGTCCGAGCGGACGAGCAGGCGGTCGTGTGTCCCTATTGCGGCGCCTCGCACGTCGTCAAAAGCGGCAGTTTCGACGGCATAAAACCGCACGCGGTAATTCCGTTTATGGTTTCAGCCTCTCAGGCGACCGAACAAGTCAAAAAATGGGCTAAAAAACGCATTTTCGCCCCGAGGTCGTTCAAAAAAAGCCTTGTCGTCGAGAACACTCACGGCGTTTACGAACCCTGTTTCACGTTCGACAGCAACACCTATTCGACCTATAAAGGAAGAGTCGGCGACAGGCATACGAGGGTAGTCGGGTCGGGTAAAAACAAGCGTACCGAAACGTATATCGTGTACAGAAACGTGTCGGGCAATCACGAATTTTTCTTCGACGACGTAATGATTACCACGAACGACAATTTCAATCAGAAAACGCTCGACAAACTCTCGCCTTACAAAGCGAAAGACGCTTGCGTGTACGAGAGCAAATACCTCTCGGGCTACGTTGCGGACGGTTACAGAAAGGACCTTAAACAGAGTTGGAAAGAGGCTCAGGGTGTAATGTCGAATACGATAAAAAGGGATATAGAGTCCTCGCTTCACTGCGACGTCGTCGATTATATCAACGTGTCCACGAAATACGAACAGGTAAAATTCAAATACCTGCTTATTCCCGTGTATCTTATGAACTTCCTGTTCAGAAAGAAAAAATACAGCGTGTTCGTGAACGGCAGTACGGCGAAAATATGCGGAAAGACGCCCGTATCGCCGTGGAGAGTCGGCATAGCGTGCGTTCTGGGAGCGGCTCTTGCCGTACTTCTTGTATGGCTCGCTACGCTTATTCAGTAGAAAAAGGCGATTTTTAAGTCGATTTCATCAAAAATATACGAATTAAGGTTGACATTTACGAATAATAAATGTAAAATGAATATACTCGGAGGCTTAACAGTATGAAAAGAGTATTGAAAGGATTATTTGCCGCCGCGCTTTCGGTCGGACTTTGTTTTTCGACGGTAGGTTGCGGAAACGTAAAAGATGGCAGTAAAATCGAAAAGTGCGTGATTACGCTTGCTACGGAGAGTGATAGCAACATACAGATAGAAGTCGAATTGTATATGAACTATACGGGTTCGACTATCGAGCATTTCAAATATCTCGCGGGCAATAACTACTACAACGATACTATAGTAAGCAACGCGAAAGATTATATCGAGTTTGGACTTCTGGACTCTTCGCGCAATACGCTCGACGACAAATACGCCGCGATAATCACCAACGATTACGCGAGCAAACTGAAATTGGGTTCGGGCGACAGAAATAGATACACTTCGGCGAATACTATCGTCGGCGAGTTCTTCAACAACGGCGTGCAGGATAAAGACGGCAAAGGCAGTCCGCTCACGCTCGACGGCGCGCTTGTTTTGAAGAGGGGATTGCAGAACGTTAAAAATTCCGACGGAAGCGTTACGGAATTTGCGGAAGATACGGGGAAAGGCGTAATGGCGTTCACTTTCGGAACGACGAGTTATTTCTCCTCCGCGAGCGATTTCGCGATACTCGGAAAAGTCGTTAAGGACAACGCTACGGACGACGAAAAGTCGAGTTACGACCGTCTCAAAGATTTGATGACCGATAACGCTTCGACCGAATATTATTATACCTTCGTTTGCGAGGAAGCGGGACACAAATGTAACGAATACGGTCACCGTTTCAGAAAAACGGACGACGAGATGGAAAGATACGTTGACGGCGAATGGGTCGTTATGGACTCCAAGGACGAAGACGTAAAGACTTTCCTTGACGAGTTCGAGGCGAACGGCAAATACGCTTCGGTACTTCCCAAAACGGAAATTACGATAAAGAGTATCGAATTTAAAAAGAAATAAAGCGTTAAGGCTAAGGCTTGCAGAAAATTCTGCAAGTCTTTTACAAATATCTGACTATATTATAAAATCTGTATGGATTTTTTCGGAGTTTTTACTCATTTTTTCGCCATACGCCCATGCTGCGGGTGTGTGGTTTTTTTACGCCCGAACGAAATTTAAAACAAAAGAAGGAGTAATTATATGAAAAAAATCAAAGCGTCGAGCGAAGTCGCGTATCTTGCGGCGATAGCGTTGTTGTCTCTTGCGGTTGCTATTCTTACCTCCGCAGACTTCGGAATTTCAATGATAGTCGCACCCGCGTACCTGTTAAGTCTGAAAACGGGCGTATTGACTTTCGGACAGGCTGAATACGTGATACAGGCGGGCGTGTTTATCGTGCTATGTATCGTACTGAGGAAGTTCAGATTCGTTTATCTGTTCTCGTTCGTCACTTGTCTCATATACGGGTTCGTACTCGATTTATGGCGAAAGATACCCTGTTTTAACCCGACCGTGACCGAACCGGGGAGTATGGACTTATGGCTGAGAATAGTAATGTTCGTCGTCGGGGTGATATTGACTTCGTTTTCGGTGGCGTTGTTTTTCAAGACTTACATATACCCGCAGGTGTACGACTTTTTCGTAAAAGCGGTATCGAACAAATACGGAATAAAATTGTCGGTATTAAAAACGATTGTGGACTTGACATGTCTTACGGCAAGCGTTATAATGACTTTCGTATTCTTCGGCAAAATCGAAGGAATCGGGTGGGGAACGCTCGTTATGGCGTTATTAAACGGAACTATAATAGGGTTTTTCTCAAAATTGCTCGATAAAATATTCGATTTTCAGCCGACTTTTAAGAAATTCGCCGCCGCTTTCGATTTGAACGGGGCGACTTTGACGGAAAGTAAAAATGCAGAGGAGAAGAAAAATGTATAACGGTATAAGCGATTTCGAGCGTATGGTCGACGGAAAACTCTATAACGCCGCAAGTAAAGATATTGAAAAACAGCATAAAAGAGGACTCGTTCTTTGCGATAAATTCAACAGAACGCCCGTGTGGCGAGCGAAAAAGAAGCAAAAAACGCTTGAAAAACTCATTCCGTCCGCGAAGGGAAAGGGGTTTACCGCGTTCGCTCCGCTTTACTGTGAATACGGGGTTAATATTCAAGTGGGCAAGGAGTGCTTCGTCAACTACAACGGAATATTTTTGGACGTCTCGCCGATAGTTTTAGGCGACGGAGTGTGGATAGGGGCGAACGTGACTTTGGCTACTCCCAATCACCCGCTCGTAGCGGAAGAGAGACTGAACGCCGACTATCCCGACGGCAGGCACGACTTTGAATATTCCGCTCCGATAACGATAAAAAACGGGTGTTGGGTATGTTCGAGCGTTACGATATGCGGCGGCGTGACGATAGGAGAGAACAGCGTAATTGCGGCGGGAGCGGTCGTGACGAGAGACGTTCCGCCGAACAGTTTAGTGGCGGGAGTACCTGCGAGGGTAGTAAGGCAAATAGACGAAGACGACCGAATGGGCGTATGGGAAACGTATATAAATAACGAAATGCCGCTTTCAAAGAGGAAGCGGAAAGGCGACTGATGTTATTGCGGCAGGTTTTGAAAATACGGCAAAATAAAAGTCTCCCCTGAGCAAGGGGAGATGTCACGGCGAGCCGTGACAAAAGGGTTGTAAAATTTTGCTTCGCAAAGTGAAATTTGCCTCTCGGTAAGTGAAATCACCAATGGCGGTGAAATTTACTTTTCAGTAAGTTGAGTTACAGCCGTAGGGGACGGCGACCCCGACGTCCCGCACATTATGGCTTATTGTTTGGGGAAAATGTATTTTGTTTATGCAATAAAAGCATGCGTTTTAAGAATTGAGGAAAATATATTTTGCATAAAGCAAAATGTATGTTTCGCTCACGCCGCAGGCGAAATCAAGGCAAAGCCGATAAAAACCCCGACAGAATACGCCTCTAAGCCGTCTTTTTAACGCTTTGCGGCAAATTCGCCCTCGACGTATTTGTATACGCCATCGGTTGCCTTTACCACAAATCATTTAAAAATACGGCTTAGAGGTTGCCCTATATATCAAATCAAATCGATACCGCAAATTTTCAGGCGTAGATTACGTTTAAGTCGCGGCGTTTCCGCGGGTTAGTATACAAATACAAGCCGCGGAAAGAACAATGAATTAAGCGTAAGATACGCCTGAAAATCGTGTTCTGTCGGGGTTTTTATCGGCTTAGAAACGTTTATCATTTTTACAAGTAAAAACGTGCGAATAAAAGCATCAGCCCCGACTTCGTTGCAAGCAACAAGTCGGGGCTGATGCTTTTATTCACCCGTCTTCTTGCGAAGACTGACAAGCGTTTCTATATGCTTTGTTTGAGGAAACATATCATACGGTTGAATTTTCTCAATCTCGTATTCGCTTTCCGTCGGTTCCGTAACTTTTTTTATTTCGCCGTCTTCTCTTCTTAACGTTCCGAGCAGTAACCCTAAGTCTCTCGCTAAGGTCTGCGGCGAACACGATATGTAAATTATCTTGTCGGGAAGAGACGTTTTTATCGCTTCGATTATGTTCTCTTCAACCCCTTGTCTCGGCGGGTCGAGTACTAATACCGTTTTAAAACCGCTTTCCTTTTCTCTCTTCATTATATCGGGCAGTACTTCGCCGCACGACGCACAGATATTTTCCATCTTGCCTTCGAGTCCGTTTAAAACTCTCAGTTCGTTCGCACAGTCTACCGCCTCTTTTACGATTTCTATTCCCGTCGCTTTGCGGCTCTTCGTCGCAAATATCGCAGTCAACATTCCCGCTCCGCTGTATGCGTCGATTACCGTCGTCCGACCGTCCGTTTCGGACGATTTAACCGCGTCCGAATATATCTTGCGGCGTACCGAATCGTTTACCTGCATAAATGATTGCGGTCCGATTTCATATCTTATCCCCATGTCCGAGGATATGACTTTGCCGCTTCCGTAAAGAAGTTTGAATTTATCCCCGAATACCACGTTCGTGTGATTTTCGTTTACGTTCAGATATAAACTGAACTGTTTGAAATCGCTTTTAAGTATGTCTATAAGTTCGTTTTTCTTAGGTAAATCCTTGCCGTTTATGACGAGCGTTATAATCTGTCTGCCCTCAACCTCTCTTACTACTACGTGCTTTAAAAGCCCCGCTTTGTCCTGTTCGTTGTAGACAAATATGCGATTGTCGCTCACGTACTTTTTAATGTCTCGGATAATCTTTTTGCACCAATCGGGCTGAATAGGGC
>CALGVF010000323.1 GCA_937920115.1 uncultured Clostridia bacterium | reverse complement strand
GAAGGCACGAGATTCACGATAGAAATTCCCTCGGCTTAGCCCTCAACCGAACCCCAAAAAACAAAATTAAACAAGGCGTCCGAACGAAATCGAACGCCTTGTTTTTTTTGCTATTATTTGCGATTTTATTGTAATACTTTTTAATATAAACGCCCGTATAAGTCGATTATCGCCACATTTTCCCCAACATTGAGAAAACATAGAAACCGAAAAACAAAACGTTTTAATCGACCTTTACGCCGTGGGCTTTGCAGACCGATTTTATCGCCTCGAAATCTTCTTTTAAATAAGGACTCTTCGACGGCAACGAAAATTCGTGTTTCGCTATTTCGTATAACAGTCCGAAATTTATCGGCTTAGGCTCGCCGTAAATTCTCATAAAGTTATTATAGACGATATTGTTGAACGCTTCGTCCGAAAGGTTGAGTCCGTACAAAACCGTTCCCCAATGGTCTTCAAGCCCCGGGAAGGGGTGTCTGCCGTCGTATTCGCCGTCTTTTACGAGCATATTTATCTCGTAAGTGACCGTTTCGGGATAGTTTTTGAAGTATTCCTCCTTCGTGAACCCTTCCGTGCCGTGATTGCCTCTGTCCGTTCCGAATATGAATCTGTCCGAATGTTTTTCGATAATTTCCTTCCATTTCCTCGGGTTTTTCGCTATGACGAAATACTCCTCGGGTCCGGGAACGTTGTCGAAATGAACGCCTTTATACGTTTCGATAAGTTTCTCGACGAACTCGGGACGATCGCAGAAGAAACCGAAATGAGCGAAAGTCAGAATGAGATTCGGGTGCTTTTTGAGAACGTTCAGAGCCTGATTCTGATATTCCTCTTTTTCGAGATACCCCGTTTTATACTCGTCTTCCCACAATCCTATCGGGTCGCCGACGTGAATAATTATCGGAAGTCCGATTTCTTCGGCGTAAGCGAATGCTTTATCGTAAATCGGCGAGTCCACGCGGGTTTTCCATACGCTCTGCGAATTAGGCTTCGCCTCGATAATTTTCCAACAGTCGAACCCCGCGGCGACCGCGAGTTTTATCTGCTCCAAATACCCTTCCGCCGTCTCGGGTTTAAAATGGTCTATGCAATACCCCGCGTAGCCGTAAGGCGAAAACGCGTTTTTCAGATACAGGCACTTGCTGTTGTCGAGTTGCGTTTCCTGAAAGAAAGTGTGTCCGTTGAGGGCGAGGAAATTCGTTCTTTCGATATGTCCCGCTTCGTTGAACCACCTGAAAGCCTCTTCGCTCTGATTGAGCGGAAAGTCCATTGAAATATGTACGTGAGAGTCTATATACTTATTCGTTTTCATTTTTATACTCCTTAAAGTTTACTACTTTCAAATTTTTACGAGCCTTTTCCGAGGCGAACACGAGGCAGTGTCCGTTTACGGAATCGTTTATATCCGTTACGGAAATAGACGCCCCGTCGCCCCTTATATACGCGAGAGCGTCGTGGACGAGCAGATAATCTCCGCCGCCGTGTCCCGCATACTTTGAATGATTTTTAACGCTGTTTGAAACGTCAACGATTTCTTCGTTGAATCCGAAGTTTTTACCCGAGCGGTCGAACTTTCTCAAAGTGAATTTATCGTCTTCGAGATGCCCCTCTATTTCGCCTTTACTGCCGATAATATGCAGATATCTTCCCGCTTTACTCGTTCCGCCGACCATGGTGAACGTAGCCGTAACGCCGTCCTCGAATATCGTCATTAGCGTTTGTCTGTCCACTATATCGCCGCCGCAAGTATACGCGCACTTCCCGTAACGTGCGACTTTCAGATACTCGGCTTTTTCCTCTTTCGTTATCTCGTCGATAGGTTTGCCCATTCCCTCCCAAGTCTGAAAGGGAAGCGAATCGAATTCGAGGTGTACTTTCTGAGCCGAATACAGACACGTTTCGTTATGCGGGCAGTTATAGCAGAACTCCGTCGCTCCCTCGGGGGCGTTTTCGGGGATAAACAAAGCCCTCGCTCCGAAACTCGAAACGTATTTCGGCTCGGACTCGTTATGAAGCCAACAGATAAGGTCGGTATCGTGGCACGATTTCTGCAACAAGAACCCCGAACCGCACTCGCTCTCCATGCCCCACTTTCCGCGGACGAAACTGTCGAGGAAATGGGCTATCCACACGTGTTCGTTCATTTCGATAGTGAGAATTTTGCCTATAACTCCGCCCTTAATCAACTGCTTCGCTTCGCGGTAGAAAGGGGCGTATCTCAGAACGTGACATACGACTATCTTAACACCTTTCTCGTTCGCCGCGCGCTGAATGTCCAAAAGTTCCTTTTTATTATTCGTGACGGGCTTTTCGAGAAGAATATCGTACCCCCTCGCGATCAGTTTCATAGTCGTTTCGTAATGGGCTTCGTCCATGGTCGCGTTGATTACCATATCCGCGGGTATATTCTTTGCGAGGCAGTCGTCGAGATTTGAAAAGACCGCGTCGTCCGATAATTTATACCTCGTTTTCGCGTCGTTTAAGTGATTTTTGTCCGTATCGACCGCCGCTACGATTTCGAGTTCTTCGGGATTTACGAGCGAATAATCGGCGTAAACCATTCCTCTGTTGCCTGCTCCTAATAAAATTGCCTTAATTTTTTTCATCTTTTTTTACTCCGTTTATTCGTCTATGAGATTAGTTAAAAATTTATCGAGCGTCGGGTTGTTTCCGACGCAACCGTTTACGGCAGAAAGCGTAGTCAGTATCACCGACCCCTTTCCGTACCGTTTTTCGCCGCATATAAGTTTATGCTTTTTATGAAGGGCGTACTTTTTGTCGTCCGAGTCCTCGAAAGTGTAAAGTATTTCCTCCGCGTCCCGCCACTCGAACTTGAACCACGCCGTAATATCGCGGTAGCCCTTGTCGGCGTTGTAGAAGTCTTTGAAGTCTTCTTCGCCAAACTCCTTCGTATATACGCTCGTATCGCTTCTCGCTACAAAGTTGTTCGCCCTGACCTCTTCCGCGAGAGTGTGGACGGGGAAAATCACGTCGTCGCCGATTATATTAAGCGATTTATTCGTAAATACTATCGCTTTCGCCCCGTTTTTCACCCTGTTTTCTATTTCCGTCTGATTTGCCGTGAAATAGTCGTCGTCGCAGACGATAATTTTGTCGGTCGGCTTGTTTCCGCAGATTTTCGCGACGTCCTTTACCCTTTCGCCGCGAATTTCGGGCAGATTCACGCTTTTTTCGAGCGGCGGTCTTACGTCATAAATCATTTCGTCGTAAGTTTCGCCGTATTCCGTTTCGCTCCTTACCTTTACGAAAATTTTTCCGACGTAATTCAAGGGAATATCCGTCGCGATTTCGCCCGAGTAGGTCTGAACGCACTCGCCTGAGCAGACTTCCGTTTTATAAGTCTCAAAAAGTTCGTCGCCGAGGTAAACGCTCGCAGTTATTTTGACTTTCGCCTTTTTCGGTCGATCGTTAAGCATATATATTTCGGTTACGACCCCGTCTCCCGCGTAAACAGTCCGCTTGTCGCTTCTCACGCTCACGCGAGTTAAAATATTCGCTTCCTTAAAGGCGTAATAGGCGGGCTTCGGGATACGCTCGTAATCGACGAGAGTTTTCGTCCAACCGCACGGCCACGCGTCAATAAGAAGATGCACCGCCGTGCTTTCTATCATATCCGTTCGCCGCCGTAAAATATGAACGTACTCTTTAATCGCCTTTCTCTGCCACTCTCGGCTCGCCGCTATCCACTCTTTCGCGTTGTTCTGCTCGGGGAAAAAGTCGCCGTGCAGAACGTAGCACTGTTCCCTCGCTATGGGTCTCGGCGACCACGGCTCGGTTTCCGTTTCGGGAAGCCACTCTTTCGGGCAGTATTTTTTCATGAGGTCGAATCGGTCAAGCCCGTCCACGCCGTATTCTCCGCAGCCCGTATACCAACCCCTTCTTATCGGCGGCAGATACCCTTTGTCGAGTTTTCCGCTCGCCATTCCGTGCGACACGTACCAAAAGGTATAGCAATGAAAATCGCTTATTCCGTAGGTATTTTCTATCGGGGCGTAGTCGCCTTCGTTATATTTCACGACTCTGTCGGGGTTATCGAGCGATATTATCTCCCTTGCGGCGTTGAAAAACTTTTCTATTTCGAGCCGCGACATATTGTACTGCTCCGTTCCCCACGCCGTTCTGTCGAGCGTTTCGTTGCACAGCGATTCGACGACTACCGACGGGTGATTTCTCGTCAGTTTTTCCATTTCGTCAACCTGTTTCGTCGCCTCGCCGAGGGCGGAATATTTAAGGTAGGAAAATAGCGGAAAATCGCTTTGGCAAAGGGTACCCGTCATATCGAAATAATCGTATATCTTGGTAAAAACGGGGCGTTGGGTCATTCTGAAAAAGTTAAGACCCGCGACTTTCGCTATCATTATATCGTCCAAAAGTCTTTCGTCGTCTCCGTCCATAACGGTTTTCGGAAGATGCCCCATTTCGTTCGTTCCGCGAAGAATTATCCTCTCGTTATTGAGATAAAACGCTCCTTTCGGGGTCGAGTTTTCGTCCATTATAAACTTTCTCATTCCGAAATGACTCTTCCTCTCGTCAACGACTTTTCCGTCCGCGGTTTTTATCGTTACTTTTATAGAATACAAATACGGCTCGTCCGTCGTCCAAAGTCTGAAATTTTTTAACGGAATTTCCTTTCTCAGGTAGTTTTCGCCGTTGGAAAGGGGCGTCGTTTTCGTTTCAGCCGTTATCCTTTCAGACTGTTCGGACTTGAAATTCCTGCCCTCGACCGTAAATTCGGCGGTTAAAATCTCGCCGTCGAAAGTATAATCGGTCACGGTCGCGTTTACCGTTATTTTCGATTCGTCCGTGTCGGGTTGAACGAAAATATCCGTTATCCGCTTGTTTTCGGAAACGACGAAGTTTACCTTGCCGAATATTCCCGCCCCCGCGGGGCAATGATGCCAACCGAGATAGGGTTCGTCGTAGCCGAGGTGGGTTTCGGCGTATATCTTGTTCCCGTAATGAGTTACGCCGTTTACCGAAATTCCCGAAGTCGTTATATCGTTTTTCACGACTATGAGAAGTACGTTTTCGCCCTCTCTTATATTCTCCGTAAGGTCTGCGGAAAAGGGCGCGAAGAAACCCTCGTGACGAGTTATAAGTCTGCCGTTCAAGTAAACTTCCGCGATATAATCGACAGCCTCGAAGTCTACGATATACCGCTTGTTTTCAAGTTTTTGCCCGAGGGAAAGGGTAGTTCTGTAAAAGGCGTTCCATTTGCCCGTCGGTCCTTCGTATTTCGGAAGAACGATACGTTCCCACTCGCCCTCGCCGCTTAAAACTTTTGAAAAATCGAGTTTATCCTCTTCCGTTTCCTTGCGGTAGAAAAACTCTTTGAGTTCTGTCGCTCTGACGGGCGTTGCCGCAGGCTCGGAATAGTCGCAAAGAAAGGGCTTATAATGTTCCTTTAACCTTGCTTTTTCCTCGATAAACGACTTATACGCCGACTTTTCGTCGAATACGGGTATATTTACCTCTTCCTTTTTACCCGCCGAAAGTCTCTTTCTCGTTATCTTCGTAGGGGCGATTTCGGGAAGCCGTTTTATCTCCGAGTTCAGTTTTTTCTTACCGCCGCCGGCTATTCTCTGAAAGCGGTCTATCTCTTGTTTATTCATATTTTCACGCCGAACGCCTTTGCCGTCCCCTCCTCGATTTTCGTTATTTTATAGTTTCGATATTTTGTCTTTCAGTATATATGCGAGCAGTTTATGTCCCTCGTCGTCAGGGTGCAGACCGTCCGCGAACAAGTTTTTATCCTTTTCGTCGTTCGGGTTCAGACGGGGTTCGTTCCAAAGGTCTATAACCTTAACGTCGAGTTTTTCCGCGACGGCTTTTTCCGCTTTTACATACTCGGAAAGGGTTTCGCCGTCCTCGACTTTTCTCCCCTCGCCCCTCGGATTGTTTTCGCCGACCCTGTGAAGCGGCGTTATTAAAACTACGTTTTCTTTTCCGTAGTCGCTCGTCGCCTTTTTCAGTAAAACGTTCAACGCTCCGCAGAAAGTATAGACCGTTTCGTCGTCGCATTTCCCTATCGGTGCTTCGCCGTGTCCGAAATCGTTTGTGCCGCCGAAAACGAATATAATATCGCCGCATTTTCGGAATCTGTCGTAACGCAGATTGAAATCGTCGTCGTATATCGCTTCTTCCGACGGGGTTTTCTGTCTCGCTATGCGGGTGCCGCCCGCCCCGAGATTTACAACCTCTTTTATGCCCGTTTCTTTCTTTAACAGGGCGTGAAACACTCTGTCGTCGCTCGTCGCCGACGAACCCGCCGTTATGCTGTCGCCTAAGAATACTACCGTCTTATTTTCGAGTTTCATAGCATTTCCCTCCGACAAAAACGATCTCAACGTTTATATCTTCGTCAAAAACGACTATATCCGCTCTGTAACCTTTTTCAAGTCTGCCTGCGTTTATCTTCGCGATTTTCGCAGGCGTTTCCGTAATCGTTTTTACTGCCGTTACAATATCGTAGCCGCATTCTTTCGTCATTACCCTCACAAGGCGGTCGGCGGTTGCGATACTCCCCGCGAACGCCGAGCGGTCTTTGAGTTTGCACACTCCGTCCTCTACGATAAATTCCGTTCCGCTCATTACGCCCTCTTTTATATCTGTTCCCGCTATCGCGAGACTGTCCGTACAAAGCAAGGTTTTGTCCTCGCCCTTGATTTTTACTATCATTTTTATCAGTTCGGGCGGCAGGTGCTTTCCGTCCGCTATTATTTCGGCGTACAGTTCGTCTCTCAAAAACGTACTCTCTATCACGCCCAGACTTCTGACCCCGTGGTCTCTCGTCACCGTGGAAGTACACGAATACAAATGAGTCACGAGATTGCAACCGTTTTCGATTGCGATTTTCATATCATCGTATTTCGCGTCCGTATGTCCTGCCGAAGCGATTATTCCTCTTTCGGTCAGATACTTGCAGAACTCGCCCTTTTCATCGTTCTCGGGGGCGTAAGTCCAACGGGCTATTGAGTCGCCGAACTCGTCGATAATCGACTTATAGTCGGCTTTTTGCGGTTTAGTTATAAATTTCGGGCATTGAGCCCCGCATTGTTTTGCGGAAAGATAAGGTCCTTCGAGGTGCGAGCCTATTATATTGCTCTTCGCCTTATTTCCCCTCTTTACGGCGGCTATTTTCGATACGGCTTCCCGCATCGTATCGAACGCCCCCGCCGTTACCA
>CALGVF010000322.1 GCA_937920115.1 uncultured Clostridia bacterium | reverse complement strand
AAAAAACTATGGCAAAAGCAAAATTTGACAGAAGCTTACCGCACGTAAACATCGGAACGATCGGACACGTTGACCACGGCAAGACTACTTTGACCGCAGCGATCACGATGGTTATGGCTTGCAAGGGCGACGCTGAGAAGATGAGATATGATCAGATCGATAAGGCGCCCGAAGAAAAGGCGAGAGGTATTACAATTAACACCGCTCACGTTGAATACAAGACCGACAAGCGTCACTACGCTCACGTTGACTGCCCGGGACACGCAGACTACGTTAAGAACATGATTACCGGAGCCGCTCAGATGGACGGCGCAATCCTTGTTGTTGCCGCTACCGACGGTCCGATGCCGCAGACCAGAGAGCACATTCTTCTTGCTCGTCAGGTTGGCGTTCCCTACATCATCGTATTCCTTAACAAGTGCGATCAGGTAGACGATCCCGAACTTTTGGAACTCGTAGAAATGGAAGTCAGAGGACTTCTTGACGAGTACGGCTTCCCCGGCGACGACACGCCTATCATCAAGGGTTCTGCTTTGAAGGCTCTTGAAAAGGCTTCCTCGGGCGCTTCGGACGCTGAGATCCTTGCCGCTCCCGAATGTCAGTGCATTCTCGAACTCATGGACGCTATCGACAACTACATTCCGACTCCTGAAAGAGACGACGCTAAGCCGTTCCTTCTTCCCGTAGAAGACGTATTCACGATCAGTGGTCGTGGTACCGTTGCAACCGGAAGAGTTGAAAGAGGCGTTGCTCACGTTGGTGATCCCGTTGAAATCGTAGGACTTCAGGAAAAGCCTACTACTTCGGTTATTACCGGACTTGAAATGTTCAGAAAGACTCTTGACGAGGCTCAGGCAGGCGATAACGTAGGCGCACTTCTTCGTGGTATCGACAGAAGCGGTATCGAAAGAGGACAGGTTATTGCTAAACCGGGTTCCGTACACGCTCACACCGAGTTCAGCGGACAGGTTTACGTCCTTACGAAAGAAGAAGGCGGAAGACACACTCCGTTCTTCAACAATTACAGACCTCAGTTCTATTTCAGAACTACGGACGTTACCGGAACCATCAAACTTCCCGAGGGAGTAGAAATGGTAATGCCCGGTGACCACGTAACGATCGACGTAGTACTTATTACGCCTATCGCATGCGAAGAGGGTCTTCGTTTCGCTATTCGTGAAGGCGGTAGAACCGTCGGATCGGGCGTTGTTGCGAAAATTATTAAATAATTAACGCCCGCACAATGCATAAATAAAAAAAGCGAATATCCCGCCGCTGAAAACGGCGACGGGATATTTTTGCGTTAAATAAAAAACGTAAAAGGGACTATTCTAACCACTCTTGCTTTCCCCTATGGGGAAAGTGGCTTGACGGAATGAAATGAAAGTCAAGACGATAGAGGTCATTAACGCAAACAACGTATTATACTCGCAATGTTATTGATAAACAAGACCTCTTTCGTCAACTTCGTTGACACCTTTCCCAAAGGGGAAGGCAAGAGTGGTTAGAAATTGTCTTGCAAAAAGTTGCTTTATAAGCCGTAGGGGACGACGCCCTCGACGTCCCGCAAAACGGGGCTGTTTCATATTACGCAAGTTGTATTTACTTTGCGATAAAGTAGAATATTTTTACCGTGAACAAGAAAATATGAAAGTCTCCCCTGAGCAAGGGGAGATGTCACGGCTTGTCGTGACAAAAGGGTTGTAAAAACTAAGTCTTAAACAAGGTGATTATTTTAAAAATACATTCGTATAAACGACCCCTTCGTCTCGTCTCCGTAAACATCGTCGAGCCACCTCCCCTTAACAAGGGTAGGCTTTCTTTTCTGTTATTCATTACAAGAGTAGTTTTTTTCGGTTATTTATTATAAAAAAGGAACTGTCCGAGTAGAGCAGTCCTTTTTTTATATATCAAATATCAGTCGTTAATTGCTTTTTCTAAGGCGTTTAGCAGTATATCTGCCTGTCTGTCGTTTATTTTCTCGATAAATTCGTCATTGTCGGGCAATTCGTCAGCATTTTCTATGTATATTTTCTCTACATAAATAATTTCTGAATTTTGAGTTCTGATAAACTTTAAAGAGCCTTTATCTGTTTCTCTCACTCTGCACGCTGTTACTACTATATCGCATTTATGATTATAGAATTCTTTAAAGGGTTCTGCGAGCACGTTGCCGTTATCTCCGTATGAAGTAATGCCGATAGTTTTTCCTTTAAAACTTACGATAGCGTAGAAATCTTCATATTTTACGCCGCCGTATTCGTCAACGTAAAGCAATTCCTTGGCTTCATTTTTCAGAAGTTTTTTGTAGAACAACTTAATCGAAGAGGTTTTACCCGTATTTTCTTTGCCCCGTAATGCTATAATTTTCATTTTGTTTTACTCCTTAATTTTTATTTATATCTCCGTCGGTACAATGTACGACGTAGTTACCTGTATATGTGTTCCAATCGCTTGACTTGGATATGGCATACCATTTTTCCTTAGTTCCGCCGAACTCTATATCCGTAAGTTCACTACAACCACGGAATGCAAACCACCCTATACTTGTTACGCTGTCAGGTATAGTTACGGTTGTAAGTTCGCGAC
Source organism: uncultured Clostridia bacterium (assembly GCA_937920115.1). Taxonomy (GTDB): domain Bacteria; phylum Bacillota; class Clostridia; order Christensenellales; family Borkfalkiaceae; genus UBA10281. The sequence goes on along the minus strand of CALGVF010000322.1, from coordinate 4,185 downwards.
AATATGCAAATGTATAATAACCGTCTATCCGTTTTGTTCCATTACCTATCTTTATGCTTGTAATTCCGCTACGACCATAGAATGCATACCCTTTTATTTCAGTTAAATTGTCAGGTAAAACCAATTCGCCTGTAATTTCTTTTCCGTTTATATACAAATTTTTTGGAGCATTGGTACAATCAAATATGCCCCAAAGACTGTCTATTTTGCACCATGAAGTCAAATCTCCGTCGTAACATATGCTCGTTATGACACTGCTAGCAAATGCCGCTTTCCCTATGTTTATAACGCTTTTGGGGATAGTAACGCTACTGAGTTTACAGCCGTTGAAAGCAAAATCTCCTATGCTTATTACGCCGTTTCCTATGGTTAAGTTCGCGAGTTCGTTACAATTCCCAAATGCTTCGTTTCCTATGGCTGTAACTCCATCTCGTATTTCTACGCTTTTTAAAGAAGAACGACCGTAGAAAGAGGACGAAGGAATCTCTCCAACCGTCAAAACAACAGTTTCTAAGATTGCCCGTGAGATATATTTTACAGCGCTTGCGGGCAGAGTTGCTTTTTTCAGATTATTACATTCCAAAAACGCCTCGTTATCTATATCTGTTAAATTGTCGGGAATAGTTAGGCTTTCAAGATTGCGACAATTACCGAACGCTCCGAATCCTATATGCGTTACGCTGTTCGGTAAGATTATTTCTGTGAGTCTTTCGCAACCGAGAAACGCATTATCTTCTATAACCGTTACGCTGTTCGGAATAATTACTCCTGTAAGGTCGACGCAATTTTCAAACGCAGAAATTCCAACGTCGGTTATGCCGTCGGGTATAGTTACGTTTCCTTGTAAGACCCTTACCGCAAAGATTATTTTAGTACCATTATATAAAATATTGTCTTTTGCGTTAAAATATTTATTGTTTTCTGATACTTGAATTGTATTTAAGTTAGGACAACGACTAAATGCGTTTCTCTCTATATCCGTAACGTTGTCGCCTATCGTTATGCTGTTCAAAGCATTGAAATCCCACAACATCAATATTTTCCCGCTTGTTATGACGAGTTCCTCTATATTATACGGGCAAACGCCTGAGACCGCTTCGGCAGGTACGACTGCGCTTGTCAGCCCTTTACAGTCGAAGAAAACATTGTTGCCTATGTTTGTCACGCTGTCGGGAATAGTTATGCTTGTAAGACCGCTACAACCGCTGAACGCATAATCTCCAAGGTTTGTTAACGTGTTCGGAATGGTAATATTCGTAAGTCCGCTACAACCGCTGAAAGCACTGCCTCCTATGCTTATTATATTGTCGGGAATTTTTATATTTGTAAGTTTAGCGCAAAATCCGAACGCGGAATCTCCGATATTTGTCACGTTGTCGCCCATGATAACGCTAATAAGGTTGATACAGTTCAAAAATGCTCCGGAGCCGATGCTTGCAACGCTGTTACCGATTTTTACGGTAGTTATACGAAGGCAATTATAGAATGCGTTATTTCCTATGCTTGTCACGCTGTCGGGTATCGTAACGCTCGTGAGTTTAGAGCGGGAAAAGAACGCCCCGTTTTTAATCTCGGTTACCGTATCGGGCAAAACTAAGTTTCCCGCTATTTCTTTTCCGTCTATGTATAAATTTGCCGTGTCCGGAATATTTGCAAGTCCGTCGATTTTACACCATGACGCTAAATCTCCGATATAATCTATTTTTGCTAAGTTTTCGCAACTTGTAAACGCGTATTCTCCGATATGGTTTATTCCTTTATTTATCGTTACGTTAGTAAGTTTATTACAACCTATAAACGCTCCGAGTCCTATTTTCGTTACGTCTTCGGCTATAACGACCTCTGTTATTTCGTCGCAGGCGGCAAACGCGGCGGCGTTGATTACGGTTGCTTCTTGCGGAATAATAAGTGTTCCTTTTAATTCTTTTCCTTTAAAATACAGTTTTCTGAAAGTTTGATAAAGCGGCAGATTTTCAAGTCCGCTGATTTTACACCAAGAATCAATATTCCCCTCGAAGTAAATGCTTGAAAGTTCGCAGTAATTATTAAACGATTCTTCTTCGATAGTCGTTATCGTGTCGGGAATACATATACTCGTAATACCCGTATTGTTCGTAAACGCAAGACTTAATATGCTCGTTACGGGCTTTCCGTCGTGTTCGCTCGGAATGTTCAGTTCGCTGCCCGTGAAAGTTCCCGCTCCTTTTAACGCGTACGACTTTCCGTCGGCAGTCAGTTCGTATTCAAGCCCCTCGGTATATACGATTTCCCTTTCTTCCTCGCTTTCTTCTACGCTTTCGCTCTCGGAAACGCTATCGCTTTCTTCGTTGCTTTCGCTTGCGGAATTGTCGGCAACGCTTTCCGAGGTCGCGGCGGTTTCCGATTCGCTTTTACCCTCGGACTGCTTTTCGTTGTTTTCTTTCGATTGTTCTACGCTTTCTTGTTTCGCCGTTTCGCTCTCGTTTCGCCGTTTCGCTCTCGCTCGTATTCTTCTTTTTACAAGCGGAAAGACTTGCGGCTACGCTGAGACAGGTTATAATCGTCAGAATGATTAAAATTGCCTTTTTCATTGTGTTTTTTTCTCTCCTTTTTTATTGTTTTCGGCATATAAATGAATATTTCTTTAAATCATACTCACTTTATATAACGTTATTATATGGCACATTGTGCCTTTTGTCAAGCATAAAAGGCACAATGTGCTACCATTTTCGTATGATAAAGTTAAAAGATATTCAAAAACGATTAAGAGACGAAATTAAACAAAGTAGTATGTCGCAAAGGGAAATTGCCGAAAAATTAGGAATAAATCCGTCTACAATCAGTAAATATTTAAGGCTTGACAAGTTCCCCTCGATAGAGACCTTCGCTAATTTATGCGAGATTTTAGACGTTTCGTCCGACGAAATTCTCGGCTTAACAAAATAACGTTCGGGGTTGACAAAATAGAGTTTGTGTGTTACAATTCAAAAAAGCGGAATCAAACGCAGAACGGGAGGAAAAATTTATGAAAATAAAGAAAACCGCGTTGTGTATGGCAGTCGTCGCGATTCTTGCGGCGGGCGTTTTGTTGCCGCAAAGCATGGCGACCGCTTCGGCTAATTCCGCTCAGAGATATTTCCACGGTGCGGACGCTTTCGGGACGGCGTATAAGGGCGACAGTTGCCCGTTTGTAGTCGAAAAGGAAAATCTAACCTTTAATTTAAGCGATTTTCCGTCGAATTATTACGAGGATAAAACCTCGTTTCTCGCCTATTCGGGCAGCGTTACCGCAGAATATACTTTCTATAACCCGTCCGAATACACCGTGACGGCGAACCTCGCGTTTCCGTTCGGAGAAACTCCCGCTTACGGCTATTATTACGAAGACGGCAAGCGAATTTGCGGGGTAGACGCGGAGAAATACGATATTTTAGTCGGCGGCGAAAAGGTAGATAAAAAAGTCCGCTATACTTATTTTAAGGGCGGCGATTTCAGCGTTGAAACAGACCTTCCGAAGATCTCCGACGAGTACGTCAAGGACGAATTTTTCTCGCCCGAAACGATAGTTACGGAGTATTCCTATATAGTAGGCGGCAGGAATAAGGACGGACTTATAGACGAGTCGAAATACAACGCGGCGTGTATAGCGTTCGATACTGCGAAAAGCGACGGAAAAACTCTTATAATGTTCCCGAGACAAAGCGGTTTTAAAACGCTCAAAAACGGGAAAGCGAGAATCGACGCGTGGGCGAACAACGGAAGCGAGTTTAAGATTTACGCTTTCGGCAAGCCGCTCGATACTCCGATAAGTTTCAAATGTTATAAAAACGGCAGTGTAGAGGACAAGGAAGAGATAAGCGGCAAAGTCGAACTTACGGACACGGTAACGACTAATCTTAAAGATTTTATAAATTCCGTTCACGGAGAAAAATCGGAAATTCCGATTATTTCGGAAACAGATTTATACAACGCGAGCGTGTATTCGTTAAAAGAAAACTTAAACGGGTACGGAATAATATTTAATTACGGGAGTATTTTTTCAAACGATTTCGAGACGAGTCTCATGCGGTGGTACGAATATGAAATTACGTTAGAACCGAACGAGAGAAAGACGAACAGCGTGACCGCGCCGATATATCCGTCGATAGATATGGGGTATTCGCCAGCGAAGAACTCTTATACCTACTATCTGTCGCCCGCAAAGAC
>CALGVF010000321.1 GCA_937920115.1 uncultured Clostridia bacterium | reverse complement strand
TTTGCTATCTCACGAACCCCAAGGGGGATAATCTGCTGATTTTGTCGCTCGGCAAAGCGGACGGTTGGAAGATGGACTATTCGCTTTTTTCGGGCGGTCAGTTTTTCGATAATCTGAAATTTCTCGCTTCTTTCGACAGGGCGTACAAAAGGGACAACGGGAAGTATAACACGAAAGAGAACAAGCGGCTGAAACTTCTTTTTCTGCCCGTTAAATCTTACGCCGAGGCGTTGTCAAGGGTTTCGGAAATCTTGAAAATTCCCGTCGCGTACTATAAACAAAGTTACGTTAAACTCGGCGAAACGTTAAAAATTTACGCCTGCGGCGAGTTCGATTACGTTCGCGTTGGAAGCGAAAAATATGAAAATCTCGGCGGCTACGCCATAGTTGAACCTCGTAAAACGGGGCTTCTTACCGTTACCCCGTACAAGGACGGTAAAAAGGGTATCGACTGCGTAATATACGCCTATAAGTCGATAAACGACCTGTTTTACAAGTCAATGTACTCTGTAAGCAAGGAAGATTTGGCTACGGGCGACGGAAATTTGTGCGAGTGGAAGTGCCACGTTTCGGCGATACTCAGATATATGCAGAGGTTCGGCAAAAGCAGAACGCTCATAAATAAGATAAGGGGAGATTTAGACCTTATAACCGAACGGGACGAAAGCAAGGCGAAGGACAGACAAACGATATTTTACAAGGCTTGTAACGGCTACCCCGCGTACAACGTTTTCAACTCGACGAGGGTTCAGGATCAGTTTTTCGGCGTGGGTATTCTTCTCGACGCGTATAAGGTTTTCGGAAAGAAAAAACATCTCGATTACGCTACGAGGGCTATGGACTCGGTACTAGGTAATCATCAGTCCGAAAGCGGGGCGATAGAGACTTTTATGGAGTGGTCGAAAAGAACCGAGGACTACACGACGGTTTGTTGTCTTATCATTCCCGTTATCGAACTTGCGGAATTTTTAAAGGACAAAGACCCGAAAAAGTCGGAAAGGTATTACCTCGCCGCCGAAAAAATGGCGAAACACGTTTACGAACGCGGAATTTCTTTCCCGACGGAGACCCTCGAACAGGACGAGTCCGAACCGTTTATAGAAGAGGGTAGTATGTCTTGTTCCGCTCTCACCCTTTTGTATTATTGCCTTAAAGTCGAGAGAAAGGAAGAGTATATTTCTCGGGCTAAGGAAATTTTAGATATTCACGATAGTTGGGTCATAAAGGCTTGTAAATCGCCTATGTTCCATAGTACTCTTCGTTGGTGGGAGACGAAATGGGAGGGCGATAAGGACGGCAACGCCCTTTGTTGCGGTCACGCATGGACGATTTGGCGAGCCGAAGCCGATTATCGGTATTACGAATTGACGGGAGACACGGAATATCTCGAAAAAGCCCGTAACGGCTTTATGAGTAACCTTTCGAAAATCGACCGTAAGGGCAGAAGTTACGCTTGCTATCAGCCCGACTATATCACGGGCGGCGGTTTTACGGACGATTCGTCCGAAGTCGATTTTCACATAGTAAACGGCTTCCCGAAACAGACGGACAGCGGACTTTCCCGTTACGTTTGGGGCAGATTGTTTGCTTGCGAAGGACTTTTTCCTAAGGAGAACGACTGAATGATAGAGAAAACGCACGATTATATACTGAAAAGTTGGCGAAAGGCGATAGTAAAGCCCGAGGAAGCGGAAACGCCCCGTATGTACGTCAAGCCTTTTATACCGCCGTGTATCGACGGACCTTTCAAAAACCTCTATTATTGGGATACTTTTTATACAAACAAGGGGCTTATCGCGGACGGACTTATCGAAGAGGCGAAAGACAATACGGACAACCTTCTTCACGCCGTGAACCTTAAAGGTTTCGTTCCGAACGCCCTCAGCGACCACATGTCGAGATTTTGTTCTCAGCCGCCTTATCTTCACTTTATGATAAGCGACGTATACGAGGCGACGAAGGACGATAAATGGCTTGAAAACGCCTACTTTACTTTGAAGAAAGAGTACGATTTTTGGCAAACCGAAAGGACTACGCCGACGGGACTTAACAGGCATTTTCATCACCCTTTGACAGACGAGGAACTTCTCGATTATTACGAAGTAGTGGCAGGCGAGAGACTTAAAATCGCCGATAAATATACGAGGGAGCAGAAACTCGGACTTGCGGAAGGCTTCATAAGCGTTGCCGAAAGCGGTATGGATTGGACGCCCCGATTCGGCTTTTGCGGAGAACAGATTCTGCCCGTCGACCTCAACGCGAATCTTTACGCCTGCGAAAAGCACCTCGCTTTATGGGCGGGTAAGTTTGAACCCGAGGAAAAAGAAAGATTCGACCTTGCGGCGGAAAAGAGAAAACGCCTTATGGACGAGTATATGAAAGGCGACGACGGACTTTATTACGACTATAATTTCGTTACGGGCGAACGCTCGAAGATATTATGCAGCGGGTTGTTTATGCCTTTTATCGTCGGCTTATTAAACGACAAAAACGCGTTTAATCGACTTATAGACCGACTTTTTATGCCTTACGGCGTGGTTTGCGTAGAAAAAGTGCCGTCGGACACCGTTTATCAGTGGGGCTATCCGAACAGTTGGGCGGTCGATAACTATCTCGCGTACTCGGCGGCGAAAGCGGTCGGCGAAAAGGAAAAAGCCGAAGAAATAGCGAAAACCCATTTGAAAACGGTCTCGGAAGAATTTGCGAAAAGCGGCAGACTGTGGGAGAAATACGACGCCGTTGTCGGCGGGGCGGCTACCGTAAACGAATACGAAGTACCCGAAATGCTTGGTTGGACGGCGGGAGTATTCGAGTATTTTTATGCGGCGTTATACGACAAAGAACTAAGAATAGGTCGTCTCTAAAACGCTTGTTATTTTAGAAACGAACGGTTCAAAACGGAAGTGAGAATACGATATCCGCTTCCACCTTCGGGGGAAGTGGCAAAATAGAGCGTAAGCGAGATTTTGACGATAGGGGACAATTCAAACGCTCGTTTATTTTATCCCCTATCGGCTTGACTTCCATTTCATTCCGTCAACCCACTTCCCCCGAAGGAGGAAGCGTTGTCTGCCGTTTTTAAAATTACGTTCCGTCAACCCATTCCCTGCCTCTTTTGTTGCTTTGCGACATTTCCTCCGTTTCAACGGAGGAATTTACCCCCGAATGAGGAAGCGATTTGGTATGTTTGTAACGGTCGTCCCGAAAGATTAGCACGAAAGGATAAATAAAAAATAAAAGAGGTGTGATTATGGAAAACGAAAGAACGCTGTGCGTCATGCTCGATATGTCGAGAGACGGTGTTATGAAAGTCGAAGAGGTCAAAAGATTTGCCGACCTTATAAAAAAAGCGGGGTATAATTCGCTCGGACTTTATATAGAAGACACTTACGAAATTGAGGGCGAACCCTATTTCGGACACCTTCGCGGCAGATATTCTTCGGTGGAACTTAAAGAAATCAACGACTATTGTAAGAGCATAGGTCTTACGGCTATTCCGTTCATTCAGACCCTCGCTCATTTAGAAGGCATTTTCAAGTGGAACGCCTACGGCGAAATAAGAGATTTATCGAACATTCTGCTCGTCGGCGAAGAAAAAACCTACGAACTTATCGAAAAAATGTTCGTAGCGTTAAGAAAATGCTTCGATACCGATAAAGTCAATATAGGTATGGACGAAGCCCCGATGATGGGCAGGGGTAAATATCTCGACAAACACGGCTATCCCGAGAACGTTCGGGGCGTACTCTACGACCATTTGCTGAAAGTCGGAAAAATTGCGGAAAAGTACGGGTTCAAGCCCTCTATGTGGTCGGACTTAATTATGAATATGACCGAAAAGGGCGACAGCCGCGAAATTCCCGAAAACGTTACCCTTTGTTATTGGGACTATTACCACGACGGCAAAAAGCATTACGACGACAACATAAAAAAGCACCTCGCTCTTACCGACAAGGTCTCGTTTGCGGGCGGGGCTTGGGCGTGGACGGGTTACGCCCCTATGAATAAACATTCTATGTTTACTATGAAATACGCTATGCAATGTTGCCGCGAACGTGGAATAAAGGACGTCACCATGACCGTATGGGGCGACGACGGGCGGGACTGTTCGTGTTTCGCCGCTCTTCCCACTCTTTTCTACTGTGCGGAAAAGTACCTTTACGGAACGAAAGACGGCGATATAAAGAGAAAATTCGGCGAGACTTACGGCGTGAAATTCGATACTTTTCTCGCTCTCGATTTGCCGAACGAAATCGCAGACAGAACGGGTTGCAACAATCCGAGCCGTTGGGGCTTTTATAACGACCCTTTTGTCGGCAGATTCGATTATCATATCTCGCTCGGCGACGGAACGCCGTATAAAAATTACGCTTTAAAAATCAAATACGCGGCTAAAAACGCGGGCGAGTTTAAATATATTTTCGACAATCTGTCCGATTTTTGCAGAGTAATGGAACTCAAATACGACCTCGGGGTCAGAACGCGAAAGGCTTACCTCGACAAAGACGCCGAGGAACTCGGTCGCATAGCGAACGAGGTTTACCCCGAACTTATAAAGCGGCTGAAAAGGTTTGTCGTCGGTTTCAAGGCTCGTTGGAACAGAGAAAACAAGTCGTTCGGTCTCGAACTTCACGAAATGCGACTCGGCGGACTTCTGATGAGACTCGAAAGTTGTAAAGAGGTAATTCTCGATTATCTCGACGGGAAAATCGATAAAATCGAGGAACTCGAAGCTCCCGTTCTGCCGTTCGAGGTCGGAGTCGGCAAAACGGCGAACTTCTGTTTCCAAAGTCATATCAACAACGTTACCGTTGCGAGTATGAATTTATAAACGACGAATATTTAATTCAAGGTATATCATGAAAGGTTATTTTGACGACGAAAACAAAGAGTATATAATAGAGGATATGAAGCCTCGCAGACCGTGGCTCAACTATCTGTGGAACGAAAAAGCCGTTTGCAGCAGCGATCAGTTCGGTCACGGTTTTTTTTGGCGGGCAATAGGAACTCAGAGACGAAATATCGAGAAAGGCGTAAGAAACGTATATATAAAGGATAAAAGTACGGGCGAGGTTTATTCCCCGAACAGAAACTACGGAGATTTGCCTTTCAAAGTTTACGAGACTCACGTTGGGATAAATTATCAGAAAATCATTTCGGAATATAAGGGCGTCGAAACGGTCTTTACGATATGCGTTCCGAAAGACGACGCCGTGGCGTTATACAACGTTAAGATTACGAACAAAAACCGAGATAATCGACTTATAGACGGGTATTTCTGTATCGAACCCACCCCCGCGTTGTCTTGGCACGACGCCTATGGGTACGCGGATAACGACGAAAAACTGAACGGGCTTTTGTACTGTCACGACGGTTTCGCCCTGCCCAACGACTATACTAAGGTGTTCGTCGGGTGCGACAAAAAATATTCCGCTTACGACCTCTCTCATTCCGATTTCAGAGGCGAGTACTACGAATACGACAACCCGAAGGGAATTAAAAACGATAAACTTTCTTGTAAGGGTGCGACTTTTGAACCCGAATACGTCGCCGCGTTTCAGTTTTCGGATATTTTCTCGGAGAGCGATACTTTCGAGTCGACTTTCTGTTCGTTTGCGGCGAGAAATTTCGAAGAGGTCGAAAAATTAAGGAAAAAGCATCTCGAAGATACGACTTTTGAAGCCGAATTGAAAAGAGTTTCGGCTGAAAACGCGAGCGAATACGAAGTTTTCACGTTAAACTCGCCCGATAAGTACCTTAATTCTCAGACGAATATATGGCTCAAAAGGCAGACTTCTCTCGGCAAAACGTGGGGGAGACTTTACGGAAAGGGTTTCCGCGACGTAATGCAGGATATAACGGCGTTCGTTTCGATGGATACGGAACTCGCGAAAAAACAGATTTTACACGCCTTAAAATATCAGTACGAGGACGGCAACCCGATAAGAATGTTCGAGCCGAGTTTTAAATTCCCGTACAACGACGGCGGCGTGTGGATAGCGGGAGCCGTTCTCTCGTACCTGAACGAAAGCGGCGATTTGTCGATTTTAAGCGAGAAAGTACCCTATTTAAAGGGCGACAGTTACGAAAATTCAAACTATTCGGACGCGTTCGTCACCGAACCTTACGTTACGGGCGGCAAAGTCGGAACGGTTTTGGAGCATATTCTCGCGGCGACCGATTACCTCTTGGGTTCGAGGGGTAAACGCAACCTCGTCTTATGGCGTGGCGGCGATTGGAACGACAGTATGAACAGCGTCGGGAGAAAGAACAAGGGCGAGAGCGTGTGGCTTTCGATTGCGACTGTAAAGGCGGTCGGCGAACTGATTGAAATTCTGAAAATATCGGGAAACGACGGGCTTATAATCGGGTACGAAAAACGAAAAGACGAACTGATTTCGGCGGTAAAATTACACGGCTTTAAAGGCGGTCGTTATATATACGGGTACAACGACGAGGACGAAATAATCGGCGGCGAGGAAAGGACCTTCTTAAATCCGCAGACTTGGTCGGTACTCGCGGGAATAGGAAGTGAAAAAGAGCGGCTCGAAATAATGGACGAAGTCGAAAAAAATCTGAAATGCGATTACGGCTACGTTCAGTGCCGCCCGAGTTTTACCCGCGGGGACGACAATATCGGCAGAGCGTCCTATTTTCAGCCCGGACTCGTCGAAAACGGGGCGGTGTACAATCACGGAGTGGCGTTTAAAATCGCCGCCGACTGTATGCTCGGCAAAGCCGATTCGGCATATAAAACCTTGAAAATGATTTCTTACGACAACCCCTCGAACCCCGACAACGGAGTCGAGCCTTACGCCGTGAGCAATATGTATATGGGACCCGAAAACAAGTATATCGCGGGCTACGCCCCCATGAGTTGGGTAACGGGAACGGCGGGTTGGCTATACAGGTGCGTTACCGAGTATATGTGCGGCGTGAAGCCGACTTTCGACGGTCTCGAAGTTTCGCCCTGCCTTCCGAAAGAGTGGGACGGCGTTACCGCAAGGCGGGTATACAGGGGCGAAATCTACGAAATTCGCTACGAAAAATCGGACGAAAAAGAGTTGATATGCGACGGAAAAAAGGTCGAAAAACTGCCGCTTACGGGGAAAGGCGACGTTCACAAGGTATTGTGTAAATTTTAAACGAAGGAGACGGATATGGACAGACTAAAAATAGGTTTGATAGGTTTAGGGCAACGCGGGGCGGCTTACGGAATGGTCGACGGGTCGATAGGACTTCTCGGCAATATTCTCAATAATTCCGAGGTTTTAGTTACGGCGATTTGCGACGGGTATAAGGAAAGACTCGCTTTCGCGGCTGAAAAGATAGTCGCGGCGGGTCAGAACAAGCCGTTTGAAACGACCGATTATAAAGAGGTGTTGAATTTCGGCGTGGACGCGGTAATCGTCTGCACGAGTTGGGCTTCGCACGTCGAAGTCGCTCTCGCGGCGATGGAAAAGGGTATTCCCGTCGGGATAGAAGTCGGCGGCACGCATAATACCTGCGATATGGAAAAACTCGTCGCCGCCTACGAGAGGACGAAAACGCCTTTTATGTTCCTCGAAAATTGCTGTTACAACAAGGACGAACTTCTCGCGACTTCGCTCGCCCGCAACGGAAAACTCGGCGAGATATGCTATTGTCACGGGGCGTATTGTCACGACCTCAGAAACGAGATTACCGAAGTCGGTCTGAAACGCGGACATTACAGACTCGAAGAGTATAAAAATCACAACTGCGAGAATTATCCGACTCACGAACTCGGACCCATCGTCAAACTTCTCGGCATAACCCGCGGCAATAAGTTTACGAGACTCACCGCGATGGCTTCCAAGGCGAGAGGACTCGAAGAGTATGTAAACGCTCACGAAGAAGTCGCCGAACTCAAAGGCACTAAGTGGAAGCAGGGCGACGTGGTGACTACCATGATAGAGTGCGAAAACGGCGAACTCATAACGCTAAAACTCGACACTTCCCTGCCGAGACTTTACGACCGCGAAATAACGGTCAGCGGAACGAAGGGGTATTACAATCAGACTTTGAGGGCGGTGGTTATCGACGGCGATAAATTCAATCACGATAAAAACGTGATACAGGACTCGTTGAACAGTCAGGACGATTATTCGGAGTACCTGCCCGAAGATTGGAAAAATATAACCGAGGAGCAACTCAAAACGGGACACGGCGGAATGGACTATATAATGTTGAAACATTTTTTCCGAGCGGTGAAAAACAAGGAGGATATGCCGATAGACGTATACGAAGCGTGCGCGATGATGTGCGTTACCGCATTGTCGGAACAATCGATTGAAAGCGGCGGCAAACCCGTAGCCGTTCCCGATTTCACGAACGGGAAGTACAGGGAAAGGAAAATAGTAGACGTAATGCCTCTTTCTAAGATAGACTGAACGAAAAAAAACTCCGTTTTTTAAGCGGAGTTTTTTTTGTCGTTTAATTTTTACAAAGTCTTCCCTTGCTCGGCGGAGACTTTATAAGTTTTTTTTGCTTTAAACGGGCTTCGCCCGCAGTTATTCCGCCGAAACGTTTACCGTGATTTTCGTCGATACGTCGGGCAGGAATTTGATTTCTACCGTGTATACTCCGGGGGTCTTAATCGGCTCTTTTAAGATTATCTTCTTTTTGTCTACCTCGTAGCCCGCTTCCGACAGTTTGTCCGCGATTTCCTTCGAGGTCACGCTTCCGAAAATTCTGCCGTTTTCGCCGCATTTGACCGAACATTTGATTTCACTTCCTTTCATCGAAGCGGCAAGTTCTTTCCATTTCTTGATTTCTTCCGCTTTGTGGAATTCCTGAGCCTTGATTTTATTGTTTACGGCGTTTATTTCCGTACTCGTCGCCTCAATGGCAAGTTTCTTTTTCAAAAGGCAATTTCTTGCGTAGCCGTCGCTTACCTCGACGACTTCGTTCTTCTTTCCCGTGCCTTTCACGTCTGCAAGCAATATTACTTTCATAACTGCCTCCTTTTTGATTGTATTTTATCACATATCGCCGAAAAAATCAACTTTTATCGACTATATTCCGAGCAAGTCCTTTATAACTTCTCCCGCGATTATGAGTCCCGCGACTCCCGGTACGAAAGCACAACTCGCGGGCGTTTGCTTTTTCGCCGTTACTTCGCTTTCGGGCTGAAAACAAGGCGTTCTCGCCTCTTCTTCCGAGTACACGACTTTCAGTTTCTTAACGCCCCGAGCCTTTAACTCCCTTCGCATCACTTTCGCAAGCGGACAAACGCTCGTCTTGTAAATATCCGCGACTTTCAGCATCTCGGGGTGAATTTTGTTCCCGCAACCCATCGAACTGATTATCTTAACGCCCTTTTCGTAGCAGTTTTTCGCAAGCGAGATTTTGCCCGTCACGGTGTCTATCGCGTCCACTACGTAGTCGTAAGAAGAAAAGTCGAAAAGGCTTTCCGTTTCGGGCGAGTAGAAGAGGTCTCTCGGGATAATAATAACCTCGGAGTTTATCTCTTCCGCGCGGCGTTTTATAGCCTCGGTTTTCTTCATTCCGATAGTCTTTTCGGTGGCGATAATCTGCCTGTTGATATTCGACTCGCTTACCTTGTCGTTGTCGATAACTTCAATCGTTCCGACTCCCGAACGTACCAACGCTTCTATGCAGTAGCCGCCCACGCCGCCCGCTCCGAACACGGCGACTTTTTTACTTTTCAGTTTTTCCGAACTGCCTTTTCCGAAGAGCATATCCGTTCTGATAAATTTATTATTCATACGATAATCGACCTATACGAGGGTTTTTGTGTGTTATTCGACCGATTTGAGCGACTCGGTCATTTTGACTTTGTTCGTTAAAAGTCCAAACAATGAGTTTATCGCAAGGCTCGTCACTCCCGTTAAAAGAACGGTGTAAACAAACGAGCGAGCGTATATATGGTATATGTAACTTATGAGCGGCGTTTCGTTTATCGACAGCACCGCATAAAGTAACGGATAACCGAAAAACAGTCCTATGAGCGAACCGAAAACGGTCAGCGTGATGATTTCTATTACGAACGAAACCGCCGTTTCAAACGCCGAGAAACCGAGAACTTTTAAAGTCGCTATATCTTTCGTTCGTTCCTTGAAGTTCAAAAGGGCGAGGTTGTATAAAACGACTATCGCGAGAAGTATCGCGAAAACCCTTATGGTGAGGGTCATTACCCGAATGGTTGAGACGGTATTGTTCGCGTGATTCCGCATTTCCGACATCGACATTGCCGAACTTACTCCGTCGTATTTCGAGTATTCGGGCGAAAGAATATCGGCTTTTTCGGGGCTTTCCGTTTTTACGTACGCTCCCGTCGGACTTAAATTCAAGCCCGCGAAGTGTCCGCTTGTAAAGATTACGCCTTGCGTGATGCAAAGGTCGGTAATTGCCGTAACTTTATCCGAATAAGTCGCTCCGTTTATCGAAAAAGATACTTTATCGCCCACCGAAACGCCTAAATCTTTGGCAAGTTTGGTCGTCAAAATCAGAGTGTCGTCGTCGAGCGGTAGTTTTGCGACCTTGCAATCCGTCGGGAAAACGTAAATATAAGTGGATAAAACGTTTTTACCCTGAGCCGTTACCGTGTATTTCGCGTATTCGTCCGCCGCGACCGCGCCGTCGGCAGATAAAAGTTCGTCCTTGTGTGAAGAGTAGTCCGAGTATGCGACCGTCACGTCGTACGGAATGTACTTTTCAAATTCGAGGTCGAGACCGTAGTTTATGGTGTCCTCGATGCCGAAACCGCAGAGAAGAAGGGCGGAGCAGCCCGCAACGCCGACGATTACCATTACCGTGCGGCTCACTTTTCTACGCATATTCCTTACCGCCATTTTTACGGAAAGGGGCAGTTTTTGGCTTAATTTAGTATGCGTTAAGGGACTTAACTTCATATTTACGGAGTTTTCACCTCTTAAACTCCTTGCGGGGGCTAATCTTACCGAGCCGAGACACGCCGCCGTCGCGCTTAAAAACGAAATGATTATTATAAGAGCCGCGCTTAAAAGGTACTCGACTCGGAAGAATTTTATCCGTATGTCGGGGAGTTGGTAGAGTATTCCGTACTTCACGCCCATAACCCTCGGGATAATCAGCGGACCTAAAATCGTTCCGACAGCCGCCCCGATAAAGCCGAGTATCACGAAAATTTCCGTGTAGTGCAGGAACACTTCGCCGTCGGTGTAGCCGAGCGATTTCAGTATGCCGATATTTTTCTGCTCGCGGTTTATAAGTTGCGAGACCGAAGTCACTATTATGAGAGCGGCTACGAGGTAGAATATCACGGGGAATATGTACAGCAGTTTTTCCGCTTGAATTACGTCCGCTTCTATCGTTACGTTCGTCGGCAGATTCTTTCTCTCCAACGCGTATACGAACGAGTCTTTGTCCTGAAATTTGTCTTTCGCTTCCGCTATGATTTCCGCCGCATTGTCGCTTTGTATAAGATATTGATTTTTGAACGATGGCAGCATCGATTCGATGAAGGCGGGGGAGATTTTATCGTAAATCTGACCTAAAAAGTTTACTAACGCCTTTTCACCGACGTATAAAAACGACGGGTTGTAAGTCGAGTTGCAGAGACTCTCGGGGTGGGAAATAGTATGCGAAATCTTCGCTTTTGCCGTTTTCTCGCCGCCGAGCGTAAAGGTAATATCGAACTCCTCGCCCACGGGGTGACTTTTGACGAAATTCTCGTCGCAGTAAATGCCGTTTTCGTCGATTTCGCCGGTCTCCTCGAAAGGCTTGTTCATTGTGTCCGAGTTCGAGAACGTGGCGACGTAAACGCTTTTACCGTCCACTTTCGCCGTCATGAAAATTCGTGACTGATAGGAAACGCCCTTTTCTTTCAAAAAGTTTTCGACTTCGTTGTCGGCTCTTTCCATAGTAATAATTCCGTCGCACATTGCCGATTTTTCGTAAATATACGACAGTTTATCCTGAAAGCCCTTGTAGTTCGCCCATATTCCGGTAAAAAGCGTGACTGCGAGAGCGGCGATTAAAACGACCGACAAGTATTGCTTGAAGTTGGTCTTTACCTCTCTCAACGCCTTGATTTTTAACGCCCCGTTTACCATTCTATTTCGTCCGTCTCCTTGGGGTTTGCGTTTCTCTCGTCGGATATAATTTTGCCGTCCGAAAGCCTTATTACCCTCTGGGCGCAAAGGGCGATATTCTGGTTGTGCGTGACGATTATTACCGTCTGGTCGCGGTTTTCGGCGATTTTTTTGAGCAGGGTCAGTACGCTTTTACCCGTTTTCGAGTCGAGCGCACCCGTCGGTTCGTCGCAGAGAAGTATAGAGGGGCGTTTTGCGATTGCCCTCGCTATGGAAACTCGCTGTTGTTCGCCGCCGCTGAGTCCCGACGGGAAGTTATTTTCGCGTTTTTCGAGTCCGACGAGTTTCAACGCCTCGGACGGGTCTATGGAATCTTTCTCGCCGTGAATGGAAAGTTGCACGTTTTCTTTTGCCGTGAGGTTAGGCATAAGATTGTAGAACTGAAAGACGAACCCGACTTCTTTACGTCTGAAAAGGGCGAGTTGTTTCGAGTTGAAAGCCGTTACTTCCACGCCGTTGACGAAATATTTGCCGCTCGTGGCTTCGTCCATACCGCCGATTATGTTGAGCATAGTCGATTTGCCGGCACCGCTCGAACCGAGTATAACGACGAATTCGCCCTTATCTATTTTGAGATTGACGCCGCTTAACGCGACTGTTTCGGCGTCCTTTTCGCCGTACTTTTTGGTAATGTTCTGTAAAGAAATAAATGCCATAATTTTAATCGAAGAGAGCCGCAACACAGTTTTGCAGGGTTGCGGCTCGATAGATCGCCGATTGGCGAAAAATTTTGTTTTTATTGAATTTCGGGGTGCTTCGCTTTGTATTCCGCAAGAGCGACCGCAAGTTGGTCGGGGCAGGAAGTGTTAGAACGACATTTGATGCCCTTTAAAGTCGCGATTACTTCTTCTATCGGTCTGTCTTCCACAAGTTTTGCGATGCCTTGAAGATTTCCGCTGCATCCTCCGATAAATTTTACGTTTTTAACCTTCCCGTCGGGCGTTACGTCGTACAGAATCTGCCTGCTGCACGTGCCTTTCGTAAGATAAGTTTGCATAGAGTACCTCCTGTTAGTCTACGAGACAATCGTACACCGTGGCGTACAGATTGCCCGCCTTCTCTTCCCATTTTCTGTAAATGTTCTTCGCCGTCTGCCTGTTCGGTACGACGAATTTCAGTTCCAGAAGCGGTTGAGAGGGTTCAACGATTTTTAAATAGACGGTATACGTGCCGTCTTTGTTCATAAAATAATCCGCCACGCATTCCTGACGCTTTTTGTATTTCGTCCGATTGTTTTTTACGAACAACGAAATTTCCTCTCTGAGTGAAGAGGGGATTTTAACGTAGAAATCGGCGAGACAGTTTCTCCCGTCGGGAGTGATACTGTATAGCGGAGTACCCTGACTCGCGGCGTTATATATGAACGAATGGTCTTTTAAAGTGACCAATAAGGGTTTGCAATCCATATAGGATATCCACCCGTTCGCCGAACAACACATATCGAGTACCGTATCTTCCGAAAGCGGCACTTCCATCTTGTCAAAGACGAACAAAAGTATTAACTTGTTTACGAATGCGTCGCCCTTGACTTGTACGATGTCGTTCATTTTATCCTCTGTGATTGCCGATAACGGCGTATACAGAGGTTATCGACAAAATTTCGTATTAAGCGGCGAACTGTTTAAGTTCGTTAAGAAGGTCGTCGCAGTTGTCCGAGTGAATTTCGACAACGATGGGCTTCGACAGGTCGAGACTGAATATTCCAAGAATGGACTTAGCGTCTACGACGTATCTGTCGCTTCTTAAATCTATTTCGTAGGAGTACTTCTGTACAACCGACACGAATGCCTTTACCTGACTTGCCATTTGAAGCGATATGCGAACTGATTTCATATTATTATTCCTCCTTCATGCGGTCTATATAAGACCTGCGTATATTATAGCCGATAATTTAAAAAAAATCAATAGTTTTGCAACAAATATATTGTCATAATTTTATTATTATGGTATAATTTCATTGAAATAAAAACTCGGACTGCCGAAAAAATTTACGGCGACAGCGAAAAAATATGGCGACAAACAGAGAATCACTCGAAAATTTCAAAGAAAAAATCAACGAACTCGTCAACTGCAAATACATTCTCGCGGAGAGAAAGATAAGCGATTTGCTTAAAGTTATAACCGACTCGAAAATGCTCTACGAACTTTTCGAGTACGTCACCGACGGGTTCGACTATTACACTTTTAAATCGGTATGTTTTCCCGAGGACGGGAACGGCGTTAAAATGCCCGCGAAAGAAAGCGAACTCTTGGCTCTCGTTTTCCTTTTGCTTATGGAAATAGACATGAACAAAGAGTCGCTCGACGGTCTTTGTTTAAAGTACTTCGGGGCGAACGAAACGGGGCAGGCGAGATATACCGCTTTCGTTCTGAAAGTGATTATTCCTTTCGGCTTAGCGACCGAAAGAGCCGCCGATAGGTTGATTAACGCCCCAAACGAGGAGTTATCGGCTGAAAAAGAAGTCGGGGAAAAGGCGGCGAAAAACCCGACGGAAAGCCTATCGGAAACCCCGAAAGCCGAGGTTAAAAAGGCTCCCGAAAAGAAAGGATATCCGTTTATCGAAAAGGCGAGAAAGGTTGCGGAAAAGTATTACAAAGGGCGTAGCATATTCAAACGTAACC
Organism: uncultured Clostridia bacterium; assembly: GCA_937920115.1. Classification (GTDB taxonomy): domain Bacteria; phylum Bacillota; class Clostridia; order Christensenellales; family Borkfalkiaceae; genus UBA10281. Next base: position 2,305 of record CALGVF010000321.1, on the reverse strand, counting down.
GCGAAAAAAAGGAAGAACTCGACTATATTCTTTTCTCGCTCGAAAACGCTTTGAGAAAGAAAAACGCCGAGACGGTCACGCTCGCGTATACCGCTCTCAAATATTTTGTGTTGTCGGAATTTAATCTGAAAATAAATCTCGACGAGATAATGAAAGGCATATCCGAAGAGGTGTAGACAATGAAAGAAACGACTTTAAGCAGCGAAAAGATATACGAGGGAAGAGTTATTACTCTGAAAGTGGATAAAATACTCGCCGAAAACGGCAACGAGGGCGTAAGAGAATACGTCACTCACGGCGGCGGCGCGGCGGTTCTCGCCGTAAAAGACGGCAAAGTTCTGCTCGAAAGGCAGTACAGATACCCGTACGGCGAAGTGATATGGGAAATTCCCGCGGGGAAAAGAGATAAGGGCGAGGACTTCGAAACCACCGCGAAACGCGAGTTTGAGGAGGAGACGGGGCTTATCGCTTCGTCGCTTAAAAAAATAGCGTACATTTATCCCTCGCCGGGGTATACGAACGAAGTAATCGGAATATTTTACGCCGAGGGGTGGAGCAAGGGCGAAACGCATTTCGACGACACCGAGGACGTGGAATGTAATTGGGTTGACCTAAAAAAGGCTTACGAAATGATAGAAAGCGGCGAAATCAAGGACTCGAAAACGCTTATTGCTCTGCTTTGGTACAAGGCTGAAAATGACTAATCTCGGGAGGAGCGCGAAAAAAGATACGGTCGGAATGATAGCGACCGTCGTCTTATACGGAATAGGGGCGGTGTCGGTGCCTTACGTAAAAGTCGCGGCGTGGCTCGGCGGCGGGAAAATTCTCGAATGGTATCTGGCGTTCGCGTTCAAAACGCTCTGTTCGATTTTGCCCGTATACCTTGTTTTTCAGTTCGGTAACGGAAAAATGTTCCGTAATTTTTCGGGCGGAATAAAGGGGGTGGCGATATGTATCGCCCCGTTTTTAGTGGCTGTAAACAACTTGCCGTTCGTGCCGTTTATTACGGGCGATATGGCGTTTAACGAACATATAGACGGACTTTTTCCTTATATATTATATTGTTTATCGATAGGAATTTTAGAAGAGACAATATTTCGGGCGACGCTTTTGCCGTTGTTCGTGAGAAAGTTCGGGCAAAATAAAAAGGGTCTTACGCTGTCGGTGGTAGTCTCGTCGGCGATATTCGGGGCGATGCACCTTTTAAACCTTTTAGGCGGTTTTTCGCCGTCGGTATTTTTGCAAGTCGGGTACTCGTTTTTAATAGGTTGCGTATGTTCGATAACGCTTCTCGCAAGCGGAAGCGTATACGTTCCGATACTGATACACGCGTTATTTGACCTCGGCGGATTTCTGCTTGAAAGCGGCTTTGTAGTCGGCGAACTTTGGACGACGGGGAACGTAATCTACACTTTGATAAGTTCGATAATATTAGCGACAATAATAGTAATAACGTTTTTCAAATCCTACTTTTCCGCTGTTTTAAACGAATGGGAATTACTGCCCCCCGACGAAGAATGACAAAAAACGGACTGTAAAAAACAATAAAAAAGAAAGACTGTTAATTTATCCGAAAAGATAGAAACGCAGTCTTTTTTTATTTTACATTTCTAACTATTCTTGCTTTCCGTTTATTTATCTTGTTTTTCTCTCTATTCGTCTCGATTTATTCTCTACACAGTCTTGCTCCACTAATTGTCTTGCTTTCCCCTCTGGGGAAAGTGGCGGCGTAGCCGTCGATAGAGGTCAACAACAAATGAAAGACAATGCTCGAAAACTCTGAGATATAAGACCTCTTCCGTCAACTTTGTTGACACCTTCCCCAAAGGGGAAGGCAAGGGTGGATAGAAGTTGACTTGCGGCAAGTTGAATTACAGCCGTAGGGGACGGCGCCCTCGACGTCCCGTTTTCTGTGTTTTTATACCCCTTGTGTTTTATGGGACAAATCGTCGTTTTACGGGTTTAAAACGGTTTGGATAATGTTTACGCTTGTTTTGTAAGTATTTTCTATAAATCTTTCGGCGAATTCTATGCTTTTATTGTAATCGAAATCGCTCGATATATCTGAGTAGAGAAGTCCTAAATAATTGTACCTGTTCGCTTTGCAATAATAATTATCGCTTGCCGAAAATGCTTTTTTAAATTCTTTGTGTAACGCCGTTCGTTTATTATACAAATCGCGGTGATTGTCGAGATAGAATTGCTTTGACTTGTTCGCATAGTCGTGATATGGCATGCCAGACAAAAATAATACAAACCTTGCCAAAACGCCGCTATTTCCGTGCTTTTTGGCAAATTCTCGTTC
>CALGVF010000320.1 GCA_937920115.1 uncultured Clostridia bacterium | reverse complement strand
ATGTATCGGAATGGCGGCGAGTATGGCGGCGTTCCTGCTTTCGAGCGGCAAAAAGGGCAAGCGTTACGCCCTTCCGTCGTCCGAAATAATGATTCATCAGCCTTTGGGCGGGGCTCAGGGGCAGGCGAGCGACATTAAAATTCAGGCGGAGCATATTCTCGCGTTGAAGAAAAAACTCAACTCGGTGCTTGCCGCGAATACGGGAAAGCCGATCGAGCAAATCGAAAAAGATACCGACAGAGACAATTATCTTACCGCCGAGGACGCCTTGGGTTACGGACTTATCGACAAAATATTCTATAACAGATAATAAAGAATCGCCGTATGCCGCCGCCGACCGTCGGTCGGCGGCGGATATACGAATATAGTACGAAGGCAATACAAAAGCAGTATCAAAAATACGAAGAAAGACTAATACGGGAGGTGAAATAAGTATGGCAAACAATCATACGGACGACGAACGCCGTTGTTCGTTTTGCGGAAAGCCGAAGGAACTCGCGAAGAGACTTATAGCGGGACCCGACGGTGTATATATTTGCGACGAGTGCGTCGATATTTGCAAAGACGTACTCGAAAGAGAGGAAAAAAAGAGCAGAGAAGAGGACTTCACGCTTTTAAAGCCGCATGAAATCAAAGCCGAACTCGACAAGTACATCGTCGGGCAGGACAAGGCGAAAAAGGTGCTTTCGGTTGCGGTTTATAACCATTATAAAAGAGTCAATTTAAGAAAAAGGGAAGAGAAAGACGATATAGAGGTCGAAAAGAGCAACGTTTTACTCTTAGGACCTACGGGTTGCGGCAAGACTTTGCTCGCGAGAACTCTCGCTAAAATTCTCAACGTGCCGTTTGCGGTTGCGGATGCGACCACTCTCACCGAGGCGGGTTACGTCGGCGAGGACGTCGAAAATATCTTGCTTAAACTCATTCAGAACGCCGATTACGACGTCGAAAAGGCTCAGAGGGGCATTATTTATATCGACGAAATCGACAAAATCGCGAGAAAGAGCGAAAACGTGTCCATAACGAGAGACGTAAGCGGCGAAGGCGTGCAGCAGGCGCTTTTGAAAATTATCGAATCGACGATTGCCTCCGTTCCCCCGCAGGGCGGCAGAAAGCATCCGCAACAGGATTTTATCAGAATAGACACTACGAACATACTGTTTATATGCGGCGGCGCGTTTGTCGGACTCGATAAGATAATCGGCAAAAGACTCGACAATTCCTCGCTCGGATTTGCGGGCAAATTGAAAGCCTCGGACGAAAATCCGACGGCGTATCTCGACGAAATTCAGCCGCAGGACCTGACGAAATTCGGACTTATACCCGAGTTTGTAGGCAGAATGCCGATAGTCGTAGGGCTTCAACCCTTGGACGAAACGGCCCTTGTGAAGATAATGACCGAACCCAAAAACGCGATAGTGAAGCAGTACAAGAAACTCGTCGGAATAGACGGAGTAGAACTTGTGGTGACGGATGACGCGGTATCGGAAGTTGCGAAAAAGGCAATCGCTCTAAAAACGGGGGCGAGAGGGCTCAGAACTATATTTGAAAATCTGATGCTCGACAGTATGTACGACGTACCGTCGGAAGAGGGCGTTGAGAAGATAGTAATCGACAAAGACGTAGTGACGGGCAAAAAGCAACCCGAAGTGATAAAGAAAAACATAGCGTAATTTGCCGAAACGAAAAGCAGAAAAATTTTACGGTAAAAAAGACAGGTTGACAGTTGTCAAGACGTAAAGCCCCGCCCGAACGCGTTTGCGTTCGGGCGGGGCTTTACAAAAGTCTAATTGATTTCTAAACATCTTGCTTTCCCCTTTGGGAAAATTTTTGATTATGATTTTCCTTTTGCCGCCTTGGGATATGCTCGATAAACATGTAGAACTCTCGCCGTCACCTTCGGGGAAGGTGGCGAATCGAGCGGCTTTCCG
>CALGVF010000319.1 GCA_937920115.1 uncultured Clostridia bacterium | reverse complement strand
AATGTACTTCAAGCGAGAATTTGCCGCAAAGCGTTAAAAAGACGGCTTAGAGGCGAGTTCGGTTGGGGGTTTTTATCGGCTAAGAGCAAGTTTTCCGTTCGTTATGCACGGGGATATGATAAGCCAGATCGACGCAAGGGCGATTACCGAGTATACGATTATCGCTCCCATCGCTCTCGCTCCGCCGAAAATCAGAGATACGAGATTAAAGTTGAATATTCCGTATAAACCCCAATTTACTGCGCCTAAAATAACGAGTACGTAGGCTATGATATTTGCTATCTTCATATTTTTTTTCCTCCCGTATCATTATGCGTAGACTGTCAGATATTATTCTTTTTCCTGTCTCGATACGAATTTTTTTACCTCTTTGTCAGTCATATACCGCCATTCGCCCGAGGCGAGGTTGTCAGCCCGAATACCGCCGAAACTGTCTCGCCGTAAGAAGGTTATTTTGTTGCCCCTCGCCCCGAAAAGTCGCTTTATTTCGTGGTATTTCCCCTCCGTCAGCGTAATTATTCCGCTTTTTTCGCTCTTTCTTTCAATTTTGCACGGCTTTGTCGTATATCCGTCCCTAAGCGTAAGTCCGTTTTCTATCGCTTTTCTGTCTTCTTCGTCGTATTCGTCCGCAGTCTCGAAATAGTATTCCTTCTCGACGTGCCTTTTGGGGGATAACGCCGCGTGTGCGGACTCTCCGTCGTCCGTAATCACGACAAGCCCTACTGTGTCTTTATCGAGTCTCCCGCAGGGGAATAAATTGCGTTTTTGTAAACTCTCGGGCAGCAGGTCGATTACCGTTTTATCCCTCCCGTCCTCGGTCGAACTCACAACGCCGAAAGGCTTGTTTAAGAGTATATAGACGTACTTTTCGTATTTAATCGGCTTTCCGTCGAGCGTTATTTCGTCCTTTTCGGGGTCGATTTTTAAATCGCCTTTTTTAACGATTTCGCCGTTCACGGCTATTCGCCCTTTCTTTAAATATTCGGAACATTCGCTCCTCGAAAGTATTTTTTGCGAGGAAAAATATTTATCTAATCTCATAGTTCGATTTTAACATAAATTATATATTATGTAAAGAAATTTTTAATCTCTCCGTCGTTGCTTTATTTTTAAAAATGTAGTATAATTGACGAAAACGAATAAAACGAGACAGAGTATGAGACAAAAGAGCAATAAGCCGAAGTTTTTTGCGGACAAGGGAAAAAGCGAAACGAAAAACAAGGCGAAGAACTATTTTTACAACAGAAAAGGACTTTCCGAGGATGGCGTAAAGTCTATGAAAACCCGTAACGCCGCCAAGAAAACAGTCGTCGGTAAGACGAAAGAACAGATAAAATGCGTTGCCGACGGCGAATATATCCTGACTCCCTCGTCTTACGACGAAAATTTCAAAGGCGTTATAAAGAGCGATTCGGCGGAATTTATCGTCGGCGGGGCAATCGTCGGGGAAAAAGAACGCGTTTCGGTAAGGCGTAAAAAGGGCAATACGTATTACGCCGATTTCGTAAGTTCGGACGAACCGTCGCCGTGCAGAAGAGGAGTTAAGTGCAGAAATTTTCTTTTCTGCGGCAACTGCTCGTTTTTGCATTTAAACTACGACGAACAACTGAAATTGAAGAAAAACGTGGTGAAAGAGGCTGTCGAACCCTATTATATGAAAACAGCCGACGTGGTTTCGCTCGGCGAGTTTGCGTACAGAAATAAGGCTCACCTCGCATTTGCGGAGGAAAACAGAAAACTGATACTCGGTTTTTTCGACGACGTTACCCGTACCGTGATACCCGCCCCGAAATGCCTTCTTCACGGCGAGTGGTTTACGGTTGCGTCGAAGATTATTCTCGAATGGGCGAGAGAACATAGTTTTCACGCGTACAATCCGAGGACGGGCAAAGGGCTTCTGAGGTTTGCCCTTCTTCGTTATCTCGAAGGTAGTCTAATGTTGACCCTCGTCGTAAACGGCGGCAGATTGTCGGGAACGGACGGACTGTATGAAAAACTCTGCGGAAAGTTCGATAAGGTATCGCTTTATACCTGCGAGAACAAAACGGCGGGTTCGGGCGTTCTCACGGGCAAAATAAGACTCGTTGCGGGCGAAGAGCGTTTGAG
>CALGVF010000318.1 GCA_937920115.1 uncultured Clostridia bacterium | reverse complement strand
GGGGGTAAATTCCTCCGTTGAAGCGGAGGAAATGTCGCAAGGCGACAAAAGAGGCGGGGAGTAGGTTGACGGAATGAAATGGAAGTCAAGACGATAGGGGATAAAATAAACGAGCGTTTGAATTGTCCCCTATCGTCAAAATCTCGCTTACGCTCTATTTTGCCACTTCCCCCGAAGGAGGAAGCATTATAAGAATGAAATTTTGCTTTGCAAAGTTATATTTATCTTTCGATAAGTTATATCGCCTGCGGCAGTTATATTTGCCTTGCGGCAAGTTTTATGTGATAATGAAAGTGTGCTAAGACAGTCCTTTCATAAAACGCTAATAACTTGCTTTCCCCCATGGGGAAAGTGGCGGCGTAGCCGTCGATAGAGGTTAAAAACGGGAGTTATATTTTGCCTCGCAAAGTTATATTTATCTTTTGATAAGTTATATCGTCTATGGCGGCTGTGTTTGCCTTGCGACGTAGGGGACGACGCCCTCGGCATATCGAAAACGAGAGTAATAATTGTTTACGGCAGACCTCTTTCGTCAACTTCGTTGACACCTTCCCCAGAGGGGAAGGCAAGGGCGGTCGGAAATTCCTTGCGGCAAGTTGCTTTGGCGTCGTAAGGGGACGACGCCTCGGCGTCCCACAAAACGGGAGTAGGTTTTGTCATTTGCTTTCACCTTCGGGGAAAGTGGATTGACGGAATGAAATGGAAGTCAAGCCGATAGGGGATAAAATAAACGAGCGTTTGAATTGTTCCCTATCGTTAAAATCACGCTTACGCTTCATTTTGCCGATAAAAAACTCTTTTCGCTTGTAGCGAAAAGAGTTAAAATTTCGTGGAATGGGCTTTTTGCCGTTTCGGTGTTTAGTTTTGTTCTTTTTGCGAGCCGACGGGGTTCATTATGCTGTAACCGACATTCACGAGGTGGTCGCCGACTCTTTCAAGTCCCGATACGACAGAGGAGTAATACGGACTGCATTCTACGCTGCACGAACCTTCTGCAAGTCTCATAAAGTGGCTAGTCGTAAGGTCTCTCTTCATTGCGTCCACGTCGTTTTCGAGAGTGCCGAGTTGCGGCAGTTCGTCTTTTTTGTAGTTCTCGAAAGCGTCTTTGGATATCGCGAACATTTCGATTACTTTATCGTACATTTCGCGTAATTTCTTCTGAGCCTGTTCGGAGAACCGAATATTCTTTTCGTTCATTTCCACGCCCATTTCGTAGAAGTTTTCGGCGTGGTCGCCTATTCTTTCAAGGTCGTTTAAAACGTGGAAGTACGAGCCGATTAAGTTTTCGTCGCTCTGTTCGACGTCTACGGACAATCTAATAAGGAAATTAGTCAGGGCGATGTTCGTAAAGTCTATGACCTTTTCGTTTTCGGTTATCGCCGCTCCGTTCTCGAAGTTGCGTGTTTCAAGAGCGGTGAAGGCGAGGTTGATGTTTTTCTCGACGAGACTCATCATGTAATCGATTTCTTTTTTAACCTGCATAAACGCCACGGGTGGCATTGAAAGCAGTCGTTCGTCCACGAATTTGAGGAAATAACGTTCTTTTTCGTTCTTTCTGTCTTTTATGACGAGTTTCGAGAAGTTGACGAGTTGTTTCACGAACGGCAGAAGCAGGCAGGTCGTTGTCACGTTGAATATTACGTGGAAGAACGACAAACGCATTTGAAGGGCGGTCTGACTTTCGCCGGGGAACAAAAACGTGAGGAAATTTACGACTTGTTCTCTGAATATCCAAATAATTACGGTAAAGAGTACCGTGCCTATAATGTTAAACGTGAAGTGAATAAATGCAACTCGTTTCGAGTTTGCGTTCGCTCCTATCGAAGCGAGAAGAGCGGTCACGCACGTTCCTATGTTTGCTCCGAGTACGATAAATAACGCGAGGTCGAGGGGTAGAACCTTCGAGCCGACCATTGTTATCACTACGCCCGTCGCGGCTGACGAACTCTGAATTAGTGCGGTGAATATAACGCCTATGACGATTAAAAGCAGGGGGAAGTCCACGACCTTAAATATATTAGTGAACAACCTTTCGACAAGCGAATTTCCGAACGCCTGATCGCTGCTCATTACGTTAAGTCCGACGAAGATAAGTCCGAGACCCGAGAAGAGAAGCCCTAAGACTTTCACCCTTTCTCTTTTTACGAATCCCATCATTACGCCCGAAAAGGCGAGCAGATACATAAGCATACTGAAATAGTCGTTTTTGAGAGCGACAAGAAGTCCGGTTATCGTCGTGCCGATATTCGCTCCCATGATAATCGGGGTCGCCTGCATAAGCGTCATTACGCCCGCGTTCACGAGACCGATAACCATTACCGAAGTCGCCGACGAACTTTGAATAATCGCCGTAACGCCCGCTCCGATGCCTACGCCCGAAAAGCGGTTGTTGCTTATTTTTTCAAGCAATCGTTTCATTCCGTTGCCCGCACATTTCTCCAACGCGTCGCCCATAAAGTTCATGCCGACGATAAATACGCCTACGCCTGCCAAAAGCCATATAAGACTCTGTATTAACTGAATAACTTGGTCCGAGGTCAAATTGTTTTTTCTCCTATGTTTTTCTGAAATTCAACGGGATATATCCGCTGCAAGGCGTGAAATCCCATCTCGAATATTATAACATAAAGAGACCGACGTTACAACCGTACAAAAGTCGAAATCGCCACTTTACAAAAACTTTACATAACCTTAAATTGACTGTATAACAACAAAAAAGATAGGCTATAAGTCGATAAATCGACATTTAGTTCAAAGAAAGCCTAAAATTAAACGCTATGTTGTATAATAACCCGATCTTTCGAAAAGAGTTCTCCGTCGTTAAAATTATTATGCGATTTATATTTTTTCGATTTTGTTTTTGAACGCCTGTTTCAGAAATAACGCCGAAACGAAGCAGGTTAAAACTTCCGAGATTAAGAAAGTCCACCATACGAGGTTTAACACGTTGTCGGATAAAGTGAAGAGGTACGCCGTCGGAAATGCGAATACTACGAGTCGCAAAAGTGCTGTTATCAGCGGTTTTACGGCGTAACCGAGGGCTTGAAGCACGCCTTGAACGGCAACGTTGAAGCCCATGAATATAAAACTTAAACTCGCGATTCTCGTCGCTTTCGCGCATACGTCCACGAGGACTTCCGAACTTCCGCCCGACAAAGCAAAAAGTTTAGAGAGCGGAACGGCGATTATTTCAAACAATACGGTTATTAAAAGGGTAGTTATAAACGTGTCGATAACGCCGCATTTTACGCAGGCAACGGAGCGTTCCTTATTTTTCATACCGTAGTTGAACGACAGAATAGTGATTATCGTATTCGATAACCCGAACGCCGAGAAGAGGGCGATTTGCTGAATTTTATAGTAAATGCCGAACGAGCCGACAAGTATGGTCGAATCTACGTTCGCCGTACCTAAAATCGCATTCATGCCCGCCATCATTACGGAGAGTAACGCTTGCATAACGGCGGCGGATATTCCTATTTTATATATCGCTTTGATTATCTGCCATTGCGGTCTGATATGCTTCGGGTGTCCGCATATTTCTTTGTTTTTGAAGTAATGCAGAGCCATTGCGATAAAAAGCGAGAGGAACTGACCTATAATCGTAGCCCACGCCGCGCCGCTCACGCCCATATCGAGGGGGAAAATAAAAACGTAGTCCAAAACGATATTCGCGACCGCGCCCGAAATCTGAGCGATAGTGGAGTACATAGTTTTGCCCGTCGATTGCAAAAACCTCTCGTAAACGGCGAAACCTATCGAACCG
>CALGVF010000317.1 GCA_937920115.1 uncultured Clostridia bacterium | reverse complement strand
AAAAAAATACTTTTCCGCGGCGTATTGGGTTGTTAAGCCTTAAAAGCAAGGTCGCAAGCGCCGCTGTCGGCAAAAGCGGGAGCGTTCCAATCTGTAATTTCCGTACTAACTATAAGCCAGAGATTAGAAGTCGTACAACTCGTAATCGAAATCGCGTCGGCAACGACACCGCCGTTTGAATCGTAAATACTTACCTTAATTCCGTTTCCGCTTTCGTCAAATTCCGCCACAACGTGATACCACTCGTTAGCATTCGGAAGATACGAGTTGAGCGGAGTCGACCAGTTTACGATTTCCATAAACGCAATTTTCGAATATGCCTGATGAGGTCTGATATAAAAATCAAGTTTTCCGTTTTTCACCGCGGCATATTTGTGGATTTTTTCGGGAGAGTTCAATAACCCGGACCCGTTTGCGTCCTGCTTGGTATACTCGTAAGATTTTAAGATGTATTTTTCACCCGAAAGGTAAACAGATTTGTTTTCTGTTACAGATGATAAATCCGCTTCCGTAACGCCGCCTGCCTGCGTAAGCCATTTCACGTTAAAATAAGTTTCGACATATCCGTCGCCGAGATCTTTCCCGGGAACGTAAGTCGCCTTGTCGCCCTCTTCGACCTTTTCGACGTAAAGAACGGTCGTTCCGTCCGTATCGTAGTACGTTACGTCGAAAGTCGGCTTAATTTTAGGATCTATAGCGGCAATATCAAAATCGCAACCGAGGAAAAGCGAAAGAGTTTCGGCATTATACTCGTCAAACACTTTGGAATTTACCACTATGCCGTTCTGATTATATATCGTCACCGTCTTTGTCGCAGCGTTTCCTTTCACCGTATACCACGGATCGCCGTCAATCCACTGAGAAATTTCTCCGTTCGTCCAGGAATGCTTTTCGTAAACAATGAAAGAACCTCCGCTTACGCCGTTAAGCCTGAGCTTAAATTCTATATTGCCGTTCGCATCGGGCGTAATGTATTTATTAAGAGTGAGAACTCCCGAATAAGCTGCGTTCGGGTCGGACTTTGACGCTTTTATATACGCTATATAAGTTTTTCTGAGATATACTTCGACATTGCCCGTAATACTACCGAGATCCGCCTCGGTTTTACCGCCTTTTTCCGTAACCCACTTATATCCGTCATAAGAAAGCGCATATCCGTTTCCGAGGTCTTTATCTTCCTCTCCTTCCGCTTCGTAAACGTATTTCGGGGTTTCACCGTCGGCAACTTCTTCGCTTCCGAGTTCGTCACCGTTTTCGTCGTAATATTTAACCGTATAAGTCGATTTTATTCCGCTCATCGGAACGCCTATATCTATTTTACATTCCGTACCGTAAACGGGAGTTCCGCTCGAATCGGGCGTAAACGGCATTTTCGCAAATACCCACAATCTTTCGTCGTAATCGGAAGCCGTCGCCTGTTTAACGACTTTTCCGTCCTCGTCCAAAACATAAGCCTTAACTCCGACATATTTATGCGTACCCGTCTCATCGTTCTCAAACTCGATAACAAAGGTATACCAGACGTCTTTTTTGCAATCGAACGTAAGAGGAGTAGACCAGTTGGTAAGTTCCATAAACGCAACGTGAGTATTGTCCGCGTAAGCCCTGAACGACATTGCGAGTTTTCCGTCAACAATCTCCGCATACTTGTTATGCGTCGCAAACGCCCCGTTGGTTACGGTTTTATTAGAGTCCGCCTCGGTAAACTCATAATGTTTATACGCTATATACCCGTAGGCTGCGTAAACGCTCATATCCGAAGTAACCGCTTCAAGCGATTTTGCTGCAGACTTTCCGTTTTCGTCAACCCATTCGCACTTGTTATAATAACCCTTGTAACCGTCTCCGATTTCAAACTCTTCGGGATATTCTTCGTTGACGAACTTCGCAGCCGTCCCGTCAAGAACGCTTTCTTCGCTTAAAACGGTAGTTTTGTCAGAATCGTAATAGGTTACCTTGCGGTAAATTTCCTCTTTTACCGTAAGGGCGATTTTCTTTTCAAAAGATTCTATTCCTCTGCCCGAAACGGCAACCGTGATAGTCGCCTTGCCGTCTTTTTTACCGGTAATAACTCCGCCTTCAACGGTTGCGACTGTTTCGTCGTCGGAAGTCCAACTAAGTTCGGCGTAATCGATTTCCTTGCCCGCTCTCGTGACTATCGTTTCGGCGGTAACGCTTGTTTCTCCGCCGGGAGTTCTCCAAAGAAGATATTCGAATCCGTTTTCGGTTTCGGTGAAATTCTTTATTTTTAGAGAATATACGGGATTTACAACGGTAAATTTAACGTCTGCGTAAACGGTTGTTCCTATCGCAGTAGCCGATACGGTATACTCGGCGATCCCCGATTTCAATGCGGACACTTTGAGCATTCCGTCCGTTCCCTTTTCCATTTTAACGACGTCGCCGCCGCTCTTTACTATGCAATCATAGACGGCTTCGATTTTTTTATTTTTCCACTTGGCGTAGACCTCGAAGTCAAACTCGTCGCCCGAATACAGGTTCATTTCCGAATATTCCGTTCTGATTACGGGAATCTCGGAAGATTTTGTTACCGTAACGTTGCACGCCGCCGTTTTATCGCCGATCGTCGCCTTAACCACCGTTTCGCCTTCCGCTACGCCTTTTACAATGCCGTTTGCGACCGTTGCTATCGCTTCGTTATCCGAAGTCCACACGACCGCTTCGTCGCTGTTTTTAACGTTCGCGACGAGTTCGGCTTCATCGTACATATCGACCGTAAGGTCTTTTTTATCGAGCGTTACGATAACCTCGACTGAGGCGTCTCCGCCGGTACTTTCAGAGGTGTTCTGCGAACCGCTCTCCGAAGAATCCGTTTCGAAACAACCGACGAAAAATATGCTCGCCAAAACCGCCAAAACAACCAAAATTGTTAATAATAATGACTTTTTCATCTTATTTTACTCCTTATCTTTTTTTAAACTCCCCAGGACGCGTAAAGA
>CALGVF010000316.1 GCA_937920115.1 uncultured Clostridia bacterium | reverse complement strand
GACGTCGGAGAACATCTGAATAAATCTTCTGTAACAGTCCCAAGCCCATCTCGGGTTGCCGGACTTTTTGGAAAGGACTTCAACGACGTCCTCGTTCAAACCCAAGTTAAGAATGGTGTCCATCATTCCGGGCATGGACGCTCTTGCGCCCGAACGAACCGAAACGAGGAGGGGGTTTTCCTTATCTCCGAACTTTTTGCCGGTAATTTTTTCCATCTTTTCGATGTATTCCATAATTTCGGCTTGAATGTCGGAGTTAATCTGTCTGCCGTCCTCATAATACTGAGTGCAAGCCTCGGTCGAGATGGTGAAGCCCTGCGGAACGGGAAGACCGATGTTGGTCATCTCGGCAAGGTTCGCGCCTTTTCCGCCGAGCAATTCACGCATTTTAGCGTTGCCCTCGGTAAAGAGGTAGACGTACTTTTTCTTTGCCATGTAAAAATTCCTCCTGAATTAAAATCGTATAGGATTTCGATTTTTCTATTTATCCGTTATCCATTATACGGCATTTAAGAATTTTTTTCAAGCGTTTAAGGGCGAATATCCGAGAATTTTACAAAATATCGCAAAATAAGTATACAATCTTTCAGTCGGCGATAAAAAAAGTAATACAATCGTTCGCGATATATATCGAATAGTGGTAAAACAAGAAGCATTTAACCGCTCTTACCCTCCTCTTTTCGGTATACTTCTATTAAAAGAGAAATCATTGCCTGCTGCTTTTTTACATTTGCGATAATTTTTTATAAACGCGAATTCTTATTGAATTTTTGCCGTAGGGGACGGCGCCCCCGACGTCCCGAAAAAACCTTAGTCTTATATAAGCTCGAACACTTATTTTGACCTCTTTCGTCAACTTCGTTGACACCCTCCCCACGGAGCGTGCCCCTTTTGTCGCTTTGCGACATTTTCCCCGTTTCATCGGGGAAATCTACCCCAAAGGGGAAGGCAAGAGTAAATAGTTTTTATAAAAAACGTTCTTAAAGACGAAAATCAGTCTCACGGAAAACAATATGTAAGCAATATAAAAACCGAGGTTTCGGCAAATTCTTAAAAATTTCTGAATGCCGTAAACCTCGGTTCTCTCTTCGATTATCTTTAAATACTATAATCTCTTCGATTATCTTTAAATACTATAATCTTTTCATTTATTTATCTTTTTGCTTATCTCAACGTTACGAACCGATTACCAATTCGCGTTGAAAATATCGTCGCCGTAGACGTCGCCGTCCTTGCCGCCGTTACTCGTTCTTATAACGTCGTCTGTTTCAAATTGCAGAATCAGAAGATTCGGAGATTCATAAATCGCTTTTTTCATACTCTTTCTCCCTCCCTTAGTTTATCGAAACGGTTACGACGTCACCCGAAACCGTGGGTTTGTAGTTTTTGCCGTTTACGCATACGATTCCGATATTGCTTATATTCGCTCCGCTCTCGGCATTCGTCACAGAAATCGTCAGAACGCCGTTTTCAAGCGTTACGGTATACGGCGATTTGTACCCCTCTGTCGTAGCCAAAGTCGCTTCTCCGTTTTCTACGGTAACTTCTACCACTTTATCGAGTACTCCCGTCTTCGCAAATTGCTTCGTCGCCTCGCTTTCGGTATCGCTTACTATAACTTTCTTGCTTATTTCGTAAATGGATCTCGCCTGATTCTCTTCGGAATACTCGCCGTAATAATAGGTAGTTACTCCGTCGTTTTCAACCGCGATATACGCTCTCGCGATAAATTTACGATTGAGGTTCGCCGTCTGAATATTTACGAGCGAAGCGTAGAACGCGTTGTAACCTTCCATACCTTTGCCCGCATCGGCGTTAAACGTATCGGTAACTATATCAACGTAGTTAAGTCCCGCCGCCTTGAACGCTTCAACGGTAAGTTCGGTTACGGTCTCGCCGTTTTTAACGTAATCGAGCGGAGCGACCAACACGCCTGCCTTGACGTTTTCTTCGCCGTAAAGAGCGACGAGTTTATTCCAATCTGCCGTTCTTACGCCTGCCGTCCAACGTATTCCGTAAGGCTCGTTCGTCCTCATCGAAGCCCCGACTTTCATTCCGACCTCGGGAGTCTCTTTCATTGGAGTTTCAACCGTCTTGGTCTGAGTTTCGAAATCAGAGTCCTCGAAAGTCGCGGTACAAGTAGCCGTTCCCGTTTCGGTAAACGTTGCGGTATCGTCCGAAAGTACGGTGTTTACCGTCTCGGTTTTCACTACCGCTCCGCAAGCGTAATAACGAGTCGCGGTACAAGTAGTATTGTCTGCGGAGAACTCGTAAACGTTAGTCTGTTCGCCCGTCACGTTCGCACACTCTTCGCCGTGAGCGTGAGTATTTACGAATACCTTTTTAAACGTAACGTATTCGTTCGCGGCGTATTTGACTTTAATCGAGGTCGTTCCCTCGGGCAGAATGAAATATCCGTTACTGTCTGCGGTAATTTCCTTCTCGCCTGCGAGAAGCGTTACAGCAAGGTTGCCGCCGAAATAGTAAATCTTTTGCTCTATTTTGAGAACGTTTACGCCCGTAACGTCGATATCTTTACTGATAGCAGTCGCAGTTTTATCCGCAGAACCGTCTAAGCAAATCTTATAATCTTTGTTTCCGTCCTCGAAAGTAAGACCGTAAATTCCGCCGTTTTCGATAATCCAATCGTTCCACGTATATTCCGCGTTGCCCGTACCGAAGTCGGCATTATAAATAGTAGTAGAGCCGCCGTCGGGAGCGATAAGACTTTGATTAGTAATAAACGTTTCGCCCGTCGATTTATCGGTTATCTGAATATTCCTTATCAAAGTAGTATTTCTTCCATACGCCGAGCCATATACTTCAAGGAAACTCTGATTAAACTGTCCTGCAGTAAAGGTCGCCTCGTGATGAGTCCAGTCGGTTACGGGACTATTTATAGATACAAATTCCTTCTCGCTGCTCGAAGCGTTACCGTTATAAACGCCGAGAACTTCCACGCCCGACCCGTTGGCGTAATAATCAAAACTTAAAGCGTATTCCTTGCCCTTTTCGAGCATATCGGTTTTAATTCGGAACCAGCCGCGGTTTCCTACGCCGACGTGATATGTGGTATGCACAGAACCGAAAGCAAAGTTCCCGTCGGACTGTTTCGCAAAACCGAAGTTGCTCGTTCCGGCAAATTCGTAACCGTCAATGTACGCTCCGCCGAAATTGCCGTTTACAAAATGCTGCAAGTTGACAAACGTATCGTCAACGCACTTTACGGATATATCGTCGATGAGGTAATCTCCGTAACAAGCCCAAAGTCGAATATACTGAATATCCGAAGTGCCGGCTCCGAGCGAAAGGAAATCATAAGAAAAATCTGCCCACTCATTATTACTCGAGGAGTTTTGCCACCCCAAATCCCAGAACTGCGAATTATCGGTCTTATATCCGTCTGTCGTAATGAGTATTCCCTTGTTTGCACTTCCATGTGCGGACTTCTCAGAATCGCTAATCTTTTTGTATCTGAAAGACAAATTATACCTTGTATTCTTAGGTAAAACCATTGAATATCTAAGGTAAGCAATCTTTCCACCCTCAATTTTTAACGCTCTGTTTCCGTTTTCTAAAACCGTGTTATCAACCGTTACGCCTGCAGATACCCCATTCGGACTTTCTTCAATCGCAAATCTACCGTAGTATTTGGTATTATCAAACGAACCGTTCAGAACATACTCGTTTAAGGTGTTTATCTCTAACTCGTCGATAAGATACGAACCGTACGAAGTAATCCGCATAAAAGTTATGTCGGTTTGACCTGACATAGCGTTAAAATCGTATGAGTAAGAAGTCCATTCGGTCGTAGAACCGCCCGACACCCCGTCCGCATAACACGAACGCTCTATTGCAGGCGTCATATTGTCTATATAAATGGATAGTCTCTCGTCACCCGTCGCGGTTACCCTTTTATATTTGAAACTCAGGCGATAGTTGACTCCGTGCGGAAGCGTACCGAACGAAGGCATAAATACGTCGTGATCTTTCAAAAGCAACGATTTTCCATCTCCGTCTGAGGAGTCGTCGGACAAATTACTTACCGTGACTTCGTTGTAAGTCGCGGGATTTTCCGACGAACCGTCGTTGCCTATCGCCATCATTCTGTAAGAAATAGTGTTGGCGTAGACTTTTTCGACGGTTATATCGTCAATATCTATAATACCAACGCCTTCGGCTTTAATTCTTAAAACGATAGTCGCCGCAGTCGCCGTCGTATTGTACGTGAACGAAGTTTCCGTCCATTCGTTTTTCACGTCTTCTACCATGTTAAGAACAGCGTTTTCGTCGTTAGTAGCGTCTCCTTTGCTGTTCTGCTCTTTAACGCAGTAAGTAAGTTTTCCGCTGCCTTCGACTGTTTTTACGAAAGACGAAATCTTATACGAAGTACTCGGCTCTACTTTTATCAAATACGAATATACTACGAGTTCGCCGTCCGCGGTTTTACGTTCGAGTTCCATAGCGTTGCCCGCTCTGCCTTTATCGGTCGCACGGACAAATAACTCGTTAGAGTGGTAATGCACGCCCGCCGTGCTATTGTTGAAGTAATACTGCCAACCCGAAAGCGCTTCGTTTTCGCCCGCAATTTCTACGGCGTTCGATACGAATCCCCCCGAGGTAGTATTTTCGTCAGCCGCGTTAGCGAAAGACGGCGTCACTACCGACGCCAAAAGCGTTAAAGCAAGCGTAAATGCCGCAATGACGCTCATTTTGCCATATTTTTTCATTGATTATCCTCCTTACAGGTTTTCAATTTTTTCCGTTGTAGTTGTTTTCGCAAAGTTCCGAGCAAATTGCGTACACATATTTTACACCCAAATTTCGCCTATGTCTTGCCTTATTTCATAATAAAATTGTGCTTTTTTACAATCTTTTGCCCCGATACGGCGTTTTTGAGGTTTTTTTGTGCGGTTATCTTCAAATCGTTTACATTCACGGAAAAATCGTATATAATTAGCGTAACGATTAAAAGGTCGAGGTGGGAAAATGGCTTCTAAACTCGAAAGAATGGTGCTTAATAAAAATCTGCTTTGCAGGAAGTATACTACGCCGAACCGCCCTCATTCGCACAATATGTGGGAACTCGTCGTTTTTGAAAAAGGCGAGACGGACAACGTGGTGAACGGCATAACTTACGACGCGAAGCCGGGCGACGTATTTTTGATAGGTCCGCCGCACACGCACGCCATAAATTTCCGTTCTACTCCGCACCTTCACAGAGACCTGTATTACACCGACGAATCGGTACGGCTTATCGCCGCTATGTTCTCGGATGATTTATACGAAAAACTCTGTTCGAGCGATATTCTGTACTTCCATTTATCCACGAACTCGTTTCAGTCGATAACGCATCAGGAAGAAAAACTCGAATCGCTGTCGGTGATAGCGAGTTCGGATAGCGGCGTAAGTGTCGAAGAGTTGAGAAACATAAGCCTGTCGATACTTCACTACGTTATAGGAATATACCGCTCGAAAATGCTGACGACCACGCCCGCATACCCCAAATGGCTGCTTGAAGTTCTGCAATTTTTAAGTTCGCCCGACAATTTCACGAAGTCGGTAAACGACGTCATATCGGGAACGTTTTATTCGCACGGCACGGTATCAAACACTTTCAAGCAATATCTCGGAATGACTGTTTCCGAATATCTTATAGGTTTAAGACTCGACCATGCCGCGGAACTTCTCAGCAACACGGAAAAATCCACGCTCGAAGTGTGTTCGGCGGTCGGTTACGACTCGTTTTCGTATTTTATAAAACAGTTCAAAAAGAAGTTCGGCGTAACGCCGCACAAATACAAACTTATGGTAAAAAAGTCGCAATAACGAACTTATAGCCCGATATATCGGAGTTATTCTTCGGCGTGTCGCGGCAAAGAATAAACAGGAGACATTATGACAAAAAACAATTTTAACGGAAAATTAAAAGCCGTAACTTTCAGTTTCGACGACGGCGTAACGCAGGATAAAAGGCTTATCGAAATACTGAATAAATACGGCTTAAAGGCGACCTTTAATTTA